>NZ_JAJNOF010000006.1:0-259592 GCF_027854495.1 Stenotrophomonas sp. PI_27 | reverse complement strand
GGTGCCCAACGGCGCCGGGGAATCACCCCTCTGCCGCACTCACCCGTATCGCCAGCAACTCGCCCCCGCCCTGCAACGCGTGCCGCTGCCGTTCACCCGCTGACAACCACGCGGTATCGCCGGCCTGCAGCGGCGGCAGGCCGCTGTCGGCACCGAACTCGGCCTGGCCAGCCAGCAGGTGCAGCGCCCAGGCTACGCCCGGTTCGCAGAAGAAGAACATCGACCCAACCAGCGGCCGGTGCAGCAGTTCGGCCTGCAGCAGCTCGCGCTTCCACATCAGGTTGAAGTCGTGGGTGGTGCCATCGACCAGCTCGCCATGCAGCGCCTCTTCACCGGCAAACCGTATCCGTCCATGCGGCGGCAGCACTTCGGCCACGCGGCCGTCTTCGAAACGCAGGCGCACGCCGTTGCCCTGCAGCAGCACCAGTTCGCGCTCCACGCCGGGGAAAGCGGAAAACGCGGCATCCTGCTCGATCTCGGCCACCGACAGGCGCAGCGCCCAGTCGTCGCCCTGTGCGGGCAGGCGCAGGATCTCGCGGGTCCAGCCCAGGCCGTTGCGCCAGCGTTCGCGGCGGTAGTCCAGGCTGGAGATGACCTGGTTCGGTGTGTGCAGCAGGGAGTCGATGTTCATCGGCGCATTGCATCATGCCGCGCGCCGCGGTGCATCACCGTGTGGCGAGCGTCCCCTGGCCACCACACTCGCCGCCCAGCAGCTGCGAGTGCTTCAGCCAGTCCTGGTCGGGGTAATAGGCGAACACCATGGTGCCGCCGCGCAACGCATCGATCAGTGGCTTGGCCACCGACAGGCGCACCGCCGGGCAACCCAGGCTGCGGCCCAGCCGCCCCTGCAGCTGCGCGGTGGCCGGGTTCACGTAGGGCGCGCCATGGATGACGATCGCGCGTTCGCGCGCGCGGTCGTTGAAGCCCGGCTCCAGCCCGGCCAGTCGCAGCGAATACCCGTTGCCGCCCATGTAGGTCTCCTGCGCGGTGAACGCGCCGAGACTGGACATGAAACTGCCGTCGCGGTTGGAGAAGTGTTCGGTGCGGTTCTCGCCACTGTTGCGGCCGTGCGCCACCCATTCCTCGAACAGCAGGCGCTGGTGCGCCAGGTCGAACACCCACAGGCGCGGCTCGGTGGACGGCCGCGAATAGTCGATCACGCTGAGGCGATCACCGTTGATGCCCAGCTCCGGCCGCTGCAGCGCGCAGCGCATGGCGTGCGCCGCCAGCTGCAGCACGTGGCGGTCGGCCCTGGGCGCGCTGCGCGACAACAGCGCAGCCAGGTCATCGGCAGAGGTGGCGAGGGCGGGCGTCTGTGCCAGCGCCGGGGCGCTGGCCGAGGTCGCCAGCAGGCCGAACGCGGCCAGCCGGCACAGGCGGGATGCAGTCATGGGCGCAACGAGGGGACTCAGTTGCCCTTGAGGGTGGACCCTGGCGGCTCGGATTCCAAGACCGGCTGCATTCCGGATTCAGCCGGGCTTGGGCGGACCGCCGGCAGCGAGGTCACCAGCAGGGTCGTGCCCGGCACCAGTACCTGGTACAGCTGGCGGGCGAAATCGGCCGGCAGCGCCATCGGCAGCGAGGGCGTGGCCAGCAGGTCCGGCGTGGCCTGGGCACGGTCCTGGCCCAGCAGCGGGTAGGCCGTCCACTGGTGCAGGCGCTGGTTCACGTCCAGCGGGCTGGGCGTGTCACTGTAGCCCTGCCCCATCACGAACAGCGTCGTGCCCTGGAACGCCGGCAGGGCGTCGGCCTTCAGCGGCGACTCGCCGATCATCACGCCATCGCGCAGCACGTACAGGCGCTGGTCATGCAGGCTGACCAGGATGCCGACCTGACCGGCCGGCGCGGCGCTGTCGTTCCACCACGCCTGCGCCGGCGCCCCGCCCTCTGCCTCCGGCAGGGCGTGCCCGCGTGCATTGACCGGCGCCAGGACCGACGGATAGGCCAGGGTCATCGGCGAGCTCTTGGCGTCGGCCACGACCACGGTATCGCCGCGCTGGGTTTCGCTGAACAGCTTCTGCGCGAAGGCCTGCGGCAGGCGCACGCAGCCATGCGAGGCCGGATGCCCGGGCAGGCTGCCGCCGTGCAGGGCGATGCCGTCCCAGGTCAGCCGCTGCATGTAGGGCATCGGCGCGCTGTTGTAGAGGTTGGACTTGTGGTCCTTGTCCTTCTGCAGGATGGTGAACACCCCGGTCGGTGTTTCGTGCCCGGCCTTGCCCGAGCTGATCGTGGTCAGGCCGATGGCGATGCCGTTGCGGTAGACGTACGCCCGCTGCTCATCGAGGCTGACCACCAGCACGATCGGGCCGGTCGGCGAGATTTCCGGATGCCACAGGTATTCGCCCGGTTTCAGGTCGGTCGGCCCGCGCACGTCGGCGGCGCTGGCGGCAGCTGCCGGCTTGGCAGCCGTCGTCGGCGCAGCGGCGTGGGCCAGCAGCGGCAGGGTCAGTGCCAGGGCGAGCATCAGGGGTGTAAGGCGGTGCGCAGGCATCCAGCGGGGTCCTTTCCATGCGGAGCGGCCACCGTACACCATCGGCCCGTGGTGGCCGCGGCAAATCCAGGCGCCGGAAATGAAACTGCCCGGCGACACAGCCATGTGTCGTACCGGGCAATCGTTACGTCCCTGTCGGCCTGCTGCCGCCCCCTCGCATCCTGCGCTGTGGGGGTAGCGTTGCGTCCTGCACGCGGCCGCGTCTGTCCTGTTTGTATCTCAGCCCCTTCCACAGGTCTGTGATGCCACCATCCTGGTGATTGGTGCCGCGTCCTGCGGCGGTCGGTGGTCACGGCCTTCCTGTCCGCGACCGGTGAACCAGCCTCCTGCCGGTTCCGACGATTCCTGCTGTCAGCGCCTGGGTACGGTTCGCACCGGTACCGATCCGGGTACCGGATCCGCCGGCAACACTCTGTTGCCTACGGTGATCCGCTGTCGATTCCGTTCGACGATCGTTTTCCCTATCCCCTTCACCTGCGTCAGGTCCTCGACGCGATGAAACGGGCCGTGTCTGCGCCGGTGCTCGACGATCGCCTCGGCCTTGGCGGCTCCGACCATCGTCAGTCCCTGCTGCAGCGCCTGCGCATCGGCGCGGTTGATGTCGATCGGTTCGGCGGCATGCGCCCCAGCGATCCCCACTACCAGCACCAGTGCCCTCAACACGACACTCCAAGGCACGACGTGTATCTCCCTGTGATTCTGGCCGCCCCGACCGGCAATCCCGTCGGCAGGAACAGTGTCCGTCACCACATGTGCACAGCCTATCGGTTTCCCGGATTTCCGTAAGCCAGCCAAATACCCGACGTGATGTAGGAAAAACCCTACCCGCGGCACAGGCGTAGAATGGCGCGATCACAGCCCATGCAACCGGAGTATCAGATGGACAGCGCCAAGCTCGGCCAATTCGTCAATGACAAGTGGGACAGCGAAATCGTCCCGCAGTTGGTCGACTACATCCGCATTCCCAACAAGTCGCCGATGTTCGACGCCAATTGGGTGCAGAACGGCTACATGGAACAGGCGGTCACCCTGATGGAGAACTGGGCCAAGGCCCAGCAGCTGCCCGGCCTGACGGTTGAAGTCGTGCGCCTGGAAGGCCGTACCCCGCTGATCTTCCTGGAAATTCCGGCCACCGGCGCCGAGACCGGTGACGACACCATCCTGCTCTACGGCCACCTGGACAAGCAGCCGGAAATGACCGGCTGGGACGACGATCTCGGCCCGTGGACCCCGGTCCTGCGTGGCGACAAGCTGTATGGCCGCGGCGGTGCGGACGACGGCTACGCCATCTTCGGCTCGCTGGCCGCGGTGCTGGCGCTGCAGGCCCAGGGCCTGCCGCACGCACGCTGCGTGGTGCTGATCGAAGCCTGTGAAGAGTCCGGCAGCTACGACCTGCCGGCCTATGTCGACCACCTGGCCGACCGCATCGGCAAGCCGTCGCTGGTGGTCTGCCTGGATTCGGGCTGCGCCAACTACGACCAGCTGTGGTGCACCACCTCGCTGCGCGGCCTGACCGGCGGCAATTTCACCGTGAAGGTGCTCAACGAAGGCGTGCACTCCGGCGATGCCTCCGGCGTGGTGCCGTCCAGCTTCCGCCTGCTGCGCCAGCTGCTGTCGCGCATCGAGGACCAGGACACCGGCCGCATCCTGATCGACGGCATGAACGTGGAGATTCCGGCCGAACGCCTGGAACAGGCCAAGCGCGCCGCCGAAGTGGTCGATACCGAGATCTTCGAGAAGTTCCCGATGGTCGACGGCCTGCGTCCGATGAACGAGGACCTGACCGAGCTGGTGCTCAACCGCACCTGGCGACCGGCCCTGTCGGTCACCGGCGTCGGCGGCATGCCGCCGCTGGAATCGGCCGGCAACGTGCTGCGCCCGCAGACCTCGGTGAAGCTGTCGCTGCGCCTGCCGCCGACCGCCGATGGCAAGACCTGCGGCGAACTGTTGAAGGAAGCGCTGCTGCGCGATCCGCCGAACGGCGCGCAGGTCACCCTGGACCTGGAAAAGGCCTCTACCGGCTGGAACGCCCCGGCGATGGCGCCGTGGCTGACCCAGGCCATCGAGGACGCCAGCCAGGCCTTCTTCGGCAAGCCGGCGATGTACATGGGCGAAGGCGGCTCGATCCCGTTCATGGGCATGCTGGGCGAGAAGTTCCCGGGTGCGCAGTTCATGATCACCGGCGTGCTCGGCCCGCACTCCAATGCGCATGGCCCGAACGAGTTCCTGCACATCCCGATGGGCAAGAAGGTGACCGCCTGCGTGTCCAAGGTGATCAGCGAGCACTACGCCGCCAGCCTGCGCGGCGAGACCAGCGGTTCGCCGGTAGCGGCCGACAGCGGTACCCGCCACGGCGACCACGGCTGCTGCTGACCCGGCACCGGTGACGGACGCAGCCTGGCCTTGCTAGGCTGCGTCCACACTCAAGCGGAATCCGCGCGCATGAATGGTCTGTTCGGCAGCAGCAGCTGGTTGTACATCCTGCTGGTCGGCTTCTTCGTCGGCCTGCTCGGGCGTTTCTTCATGCCCGGCAACAACCGCATGGGCTGCCTGCTGACCATCGTGCTGGGCATCCTCGGTGCCCTGCTGGCCGGCTGGTTCGGCCAGTACATGGGCTGGTACGCCCCCGGCGAACCGGCCGGTTTCCTCGGTGCGGTGGTGGGCGCGGTAGCCGTGCTGGCCGTCCTGCGCCTGTTCAGCGGTCGCCGCTGACGCCGTTCCCCCTTTCCTTCCTGTTGCCGACGTTGGCGCGCCCGGCGCGCCCGGATATGCCCGCATGACCGAACCCGCCTCCGATCCCCAGCGCAGCGCGCAGCGCCTGCAGTGGGCCCGTACCCAGCTCGAGGATGCCAACGCCGTGGTCGAGCGCGCCTCGGTCGACGCCGGCATGCGCAGCTACTGGCGCACCACCAGCACGCGCGGCAGCCACATCGTGATGGACGCGCCGCCCGGGCTGGAAGATCCGCGACCCTGGCTGCGCATGCGCGGCCTGCTGCATGACAACGGCCTGCGCGTACCCGCACTGCTGGCGCAGGACCTGCAGGCCGGCTTCCTGCTGCTGGAAGATCTCGGCGGCCCGACCCTGGCCAGGATCCTCGACGAGCGCAACGCCGATGAATGGTTCGGCCGCGCGATCGAACAGCTGCTGCGCCTGCAGGCGATTCCGGTGCCGGCCGACTTCGGCCAGTTCGGCGAAGCGCTGCTGCAGCGCGATGCCGGCCTGTTCGACGAATGGTTCCTGCAGCGCCACCTGAACCTGCAGCTGGACTGCGGCGAGATCGAAGGCCTGCAACTGGTGCACCGCCGGCTGATGGACAACGCGCTGGGCCAGGCCCAGCTGATGACCCATCGCGACTACATGCCGCGCAACCTGATGCCGGTCGACGATGGCCCTGCGGTGCTGGATTTCCAGGACCTGGTGCGTGGCCCGATCGCCTACGACGCGGTGAGCCTGTTCAAGGACGCCTTCCTGAGCTGGCCGCTGCAACGCGTGGACGCGTGGCTGGCGCAGTACCACGCGCGCGCGCGCGATGCCGGCCTGCCGGTGCCCGACCGCGCCACGTTCCTGCGCGATGCCGACTGGATGGGCATCCAGCGCCACGTCAAGATCCTCGGCCTGTTCTGCCGCCTGCGCTACCGCGACAACAAGGGCCACTACCTGGACGACGCGCCGCGCTTCATCGGCTACCTGGATGAAGTGCTGCCGCGCTATCCCGAACTGGCACCGCTGCAGCGGCTGCTGGAGGACCGCATCAAGCCGGCGTTGGCTGAGCTGGGTGCGCCGCTGCGCGTGGCCCGATGAAGGCGCTGATCTTTGCCGCAGGACTGGGCGAGCGCATGCGCCCGCTGACCCTGCACACGCCCAAGCCGTTGCTGGAAGTGGCCGGCAAGCCGCTGATCGTCTGGCACCTGGAACGCCTGGCGGCACTCGGCGTGCGCGAGGTGGTGGTCAACACCGCGTGGCTGGCCGAGCAGTTCCCGGCAACGCTGGGCGATGGCCACCAATGGGGCCTGCGCCTGCATTTCCTGTACGAAGGACAGACCCCGCTGGAAACCGGTGGCGGCATCCTCAACGCACTGCCGGTGCTGGGCGACGCCCCGTTCCTGGTGGTGAACGGCGACATCTGGACCGATTTTGATTTCGCTGCACTACCGCGCGAGCCGCAGGGCCAGGCGCACCTGGTGCTGGTCGACAACCCGGCGCAACACCCGGAGGGCGACTACCGCCTCGATGCGCAGGGGCTGCTGCACCACGACCGCGCAGGGCCGTGCCTGACCTATGCCGGCATCGGCGTGTACCGTCCGTCGATCGTGGCCGACTGGCGCGCGGTGATCGGCGATGCGCCGGGCAGCGAGCGGCTGCCGCCGAAGTTCTCGGTGGTGCCGCTGCAGAAGCATTTCATGGCGCAGGGGTTGATGACCGGGCAGCACCATCGCGGGCGCTGGACCGACGTCGGGACGGTTGATCGTCTGCGCGCGCTCGATGCGGAGTTGGCGGCGAACGGCTGAGCCCCTCGTGGCTGGTCGCGTAGAGCGGATCGCGTGCTTGGCCGGGCGGGTGGGCCATGCAGGGGACGCTGCAAGTACGTCCCTGTAAGCTCGATGGCGCCATCCATGGCGCCAACGCCCCTGCATGGCCCACCCGCCCGGCCTCTGACAGTTTCCGTGCGCCTCCAGCCACGGAAGAATGAAAGAAAAGCAAAAGCGGGTCGCTTCGCTGCGCTTGCTCGGATGTCGACCAAGGTCGACACCCACCAACAGCAGTGCAGTACGCAGTCCCGGCAGATCGCGGGAACCTGTCGAAGGCGGGGTGGCTCAGGTTGCGGGGGCGTGAGCGCCATGGATGGCGCGACCGAGGCTACAGGGACGTACTTGCGCCGTCCCCCGCAACCTGAGCCACCCCGCCTCCCCTCAGGAAGCCAGCTTTTGACGTTGACGTTGACGTTTCCGGCCAGCGGTTGGCACTACCGCGGGTGCAGGGCGCAGCCCGGCAAACAAACCCCACCTCAGTAGCGGGGCCGGCCTTCTTCCAGCACCTGGCGCAGGAACGGCACGGTGATCCGCCGCTTCGCCGCCAGCGACTCACGGTCCAGCCAGTCCAGCAGCGTGATCAATCCGCCCAGCTCGCGACCGGTGTGCGACAGCAGCCACTCGATGGCCGCCTCATCGATCGCCAGGCCACGGCGCAGCGCGCGCTCGCGCAGCACCGCGGCACGGCCTTCCTCATCCAGCGGCTGCAGCAGCACGCGCACGCACTGGCCCAGCCGCGAGCGCAGGTCGGGCAGCAGCAGGCCCAGCTCGCCCGGCGACTTCTGCGCCGTGTACAACACAGTCACTCCAGCCGCACGTGCACGGTTGTGGAAGTCGAACAGCGCGACCTCGTCCTCGCGATTGCCGGCCACTTCGTCCAGGCCGTCCAACGCCACCAGTTCGCGCGCATCCAGCCCGTCCAGCGCCGCACGGACACGGCCGGCGGCGCTGGCCAGCGGCACGTAGGTCGGCAGGCGCCCGGCCTGCTCGGCGCTGGAGCACATCGCCAGTGCCTGGTGGGTCTTGCCGGTGCCCGCCGCGCCTTCCAGGTAGACCCAGTCGTGGCTGGCGCCGACCGCGATCGCGCGCAGCTGCGCCAGCGCGCCATCCGGCGCGCCGATGAAGGTCTCCAGGCGCTGGTCCCGCGGGTAATGCAGGGCCAGCGGCAGTTGCGGCACACCCATCACTTCAGGTCGGGGCCCTTGTCGTTCGGATCGAGCAGGATATGGGGCTGGTCGACCACCCCGTCAAGCACGATCGCCGGCTTCTCGCCCACATACAGCTCGCTCTGGCGATAACGCTGGTGGGCGTAGCGCAGCAGCACGTTGGTCACTGCCGCCACCGGCAGCGCCAGCAGCATGCCGAGGAAGCCGAACAGCTGGCCACCGGCCATCACCGCGAAGATCACCGCCACCGGGTGCAGGCCGATCTTGTCGCCGACGATGCGCGGGGTCAGCACGTAGCTTTCCAGCAGCTGGCCCACGGTGAACACCACGCCGACCAGGATCAGCAGCTTCAGGTCGAAGCCCTGCGCCTGCACCAGCGCGGCGATCACCGCCATCAGCACGCCGGTGGTCGCGCCCAGGTACGGGATGAAGCTGATCAGGCCGGCAATCAGGCCGATCAGCAGGCCCAGCTTGAGGCCGACCAGCGACAGGCCACCGGCATAGATCACGCCCAATGCCAGCATCACCAGGAACTGGCCGCGGATGAACGCCCCCAGCACTTCGTTGGACTCACGCGCCAGCGCGCTGATGGTACCGATGTGGTTGCGCGGGATCACCGAGGCCACCCGCTCCACCAGCTTGTCCCAGTCGCGCAGGAAGTAGAACGCCAGGATCGGCAGCAGCAGGATGTTGACCACCCAGGTCACCATCGCAAAGCCCGAACGCGACACGTAGCCCATGAACGTGGTGGCGAAACCGCCGGCCTGCTGCCAGTGGCTGCGCACCCACTCGATCAGGCGGTCCGGGTCCAGCCACTGCATCACTTCCAGGCCGGTCTTCTGCTCGAACCAGGGAATCCCCTTTTCCATCAGCCACGCCTGTGCCTGCGGCGCGACCGCGATCAGGGTGGTGATCTGGCGCTCGATCATCGGCACCAGCACCAGCAGCAGCGCCACGATCACCAGCACCATCGCCGCGAACACCAGCACCACGCCGGTCATGCGCGAGCGGCCGGTGGCCTCGATGCGGTCCACCAGCGGGTCGCCCAGCCACGCCAGCGCCAGCGCCATCACGAACGGGGTCAGGATCGGCGCCAGCAGCCACACCACCCAGCCGATCAGGCCGGCGAACAGGATGTACTTCAGCCGGCGCAGGAACTGCGCGATTTCAGCTTCCGGGGTCAGGGTCATCGCAGGCGGTACTCGTTGCTGACCGGCGCGGCCACCGGGGCACCGGTGGTGTCATCGATCGGGGTCGGCAGCGCCGGCAGCGGCGCACTGGGTACCAGCACGCCGTTGTCGCCGAGCATGCGGTTGAAGCCGGCCAGGCCGGTGGTCATCTCCACGCTCAGCTCCAGCTGGCCGGCCGAAGCGTGCAGCGGGGTGACAGTGCGCACCACCGGCACTTCGCGCAGGCCCGCGGCCAGGCGCAGGTAGTCATCGGCGCTGTTGATGCCGGTCACCACCACGCGGTAGGTGCCGGCCTGGCCGGTGGCCGCCCCCGCCTTGGCGTAGCGCTTGACCAGCGCGTCGGCGGCGCCATCGGCGCCGGCCGCCATCGCGCGCATGGCGTTGGCGTCCTTGCTGGTCCACTTGTTCAGTTCACGGCCGTTGTCGACGAACACCCAGTCCGCCTGCCAGCCGCCATTGGCGCGGTACAGCTTGCCGATCAGCTGCATCGGTGGCGAGTAGCGCGAGGAGGCGCGGGCCACGGCGGCACTGTCCTGGCGCCAGATGGCCCCGGCCAGGGCCTGTTCGGCAGCGCCGCCGCTGGGCAGGCCCAGCTTGTAGCCCCGCTCGATGGCACGGTTCAGCAACGGGCGGGCGGCGTTGGCCTGCTGCACGCTGACCAGGCGCGGGCCGCTGCCGTCATCGACCGCCAGCCACAGCACCGGCTTCGGCCGCGGCTGCGGCCACAGCGGCAGGCCGAGCGCCGAGACCAGCGCATCGACGTCGTCCTCGCGGAAGCGGGCCACCAGCAGGGTCCGGAAGCTCGGCGCGCCGCTCGCGCCCACGCTCTGGTCCTGCTTGTAGTCGTAGCTGGCCACGTAGTCCTTGGCATTGCGCAGCGCCTGCACCACGCCGGGGCGTGACATCACGTTGCGATCGCCGGACAGCTTGCCCAGCACCACGCTCAGGGCACGGGCCAGGGCACCGTTGCGATCGGCCTCGGCCTGGCTGTTGACGGGCACTTCGGCCTCGTAGGCCCCCGAAGCGGTGGCGACATCTCCCTCCGTGCGCAGGCCGCTCTGGGCCATCGTGGCCACCGGCAGGCTCAGTGCAAGGAGCAGGGTCAGAATCAGGCTGCGGCGCATCAGGACATCCATTGGCTCGACGAATCCGGGGGAATTGTTGCCCGAATACGGCCTTTGCGCCAATGCGGCCTGTTAAAATCGCCCGTTCAACCCCTGCCAGCGCCGACGCCCGTGACCAACACCCCGTCTTCCGCCCCCTCCCCCCTCACCTACCGTGACGCGGGGGTCGACATCGACGCCGGCAACGCGCTGGTCGAGCGGATCAAGCCCCTGGTCAAGCGCAGCTTCCGCCCGGAAGTGATGGGTGGCCTGGGCGGCTTCGGGGCCCTGTTCGACCTGTCCAACAAGTACCGCGAGCCGGTGCTGGTGTCGGGCACCGACGGCGTGGGTACCAAGCTGAAGCTGGCCCACCAGCTGAACCGCCACGATACGATCGGCATCGACCTGGTCGCCATGTGCGTGAACGACGTGCTGGTGCAGGGTGCCGAGCCCCTGTTCTTCCTGGACTACTTCGCCACCGGCAAGCTGGACATCGACACCGCCGCAGCGGTCGTGGGCGGCATCGCCAACGGCTGCACCGAGGCCGGCTGCGCGCTGATCGGCGGTGAAACCGCTGAAATGCCCGACATGTATGCCCCGGGCGAGTACGACCTGGCCGGCTTCACCGTCGCCGCAGTCGAGAAGAGCGAGCTGAAGGACGGCGCCAGCGTGGCCGCAGGCGACGTGCTGATCGGCATCGCCTCGTCCGGCCCGCACTCCAACGGCTACTCGCTGGTACGCCGCATCTACGACCGCGCCGGCCGCCCGGCCGACCTGGAGCTGGAAGGCGGGGTGAAGCTGGTCGACGCGCTGATGGCACCGACCCGCCTCTATGTGAAGCCGATCCTGGCGCTGCTGAAGTCGCACGGTGCCGCCATCCACGGCATGGCCCACATCACCGGTGGCGGCCTGACCGAGAACATCATCCGCGTGGTGCCCGATGGCCTCGGCCTGGACATCCAGGCCTCGTCCTGGACCCTGCCGCCGGTGTTCCAGTGGCTGCAGAAGGAAGGCGCGGTGGCCGACAGCGAGATGTGGCGCACCTTCAACTGCGGCATCGGCTTCGTGCTGATCGTGGCCGCCGACCAGGTCGCTGCGGTGTCCGAGGCGGTCAAGGCCCAGGGCCTGGACCACTGGACCATCGGCCAGGTGGTGACCGCTGAAGGCGCCGAGCGCGTCCGCATCGGCTGAACCCGACGCCGAGGAGCCCGCATGGACGCAACGCCCCCACTGCCCCCCGCCCCCGTGCCGCCGGCGACGACGGTACCGGCGTTCGGCCCCCAGGACGCCGACCACCTGCGCATGCTGTCAATCGCGCACTACGTGGTCGGCGGCCTGATCGCGCTGTTCTCGCTGATCTTCATCGTCCACATCGTGCTCGGCGTCACCGCGCTCACCGGCAACCTGCCGATGAACTCCGGCGGCCAGCCCTCGTCGCCGGCCGAACAGCGCGTGTTCGGTTGGATGTTCGTCCTGATCGGCTGTGTCATCGTGTTCGGTGGCGTCACCCTGGGCGCGTTCGTGGCCTACGCCGGCCGTTGCCTGGCCCGCCGCCGCCGCTACCTGCTGTGCCTGATCGTGGCCGGGCTGGCCTGCCTGTTCACGCCGATCGGTACCGTGCTGGGAGTACTCAGCCTGATCACGCTGCTGCGCCCGCAGGTCAAGGCTGCGTTCGATGCAGCTGGCACGGCGGCATGACGATTCCGGGCACGCCACCGCCGCTGCCGCATCAGACCCTGGCGCACCTGCAGCTGGGCAGCCACCTGCAGACGCTGAAGGTACTGTTCTACGCGCTGGCGGTTTTCCACTGGGTGGCCGCGCTGACCTTCCTCAGTTTCATCGGCCTGGTCGCCAGCGCGCGCGGGCTGGACGATGGCGCGGTACTGGCCACTGTGTACGGCGTCGTTTCAGTGCTGGCTGCCGCGCTTGGCTTCGTGCAGCTGCACACCGCGCGCCTGCTGTCGCGCCGCACCGGGCTGGCCTGGTGCCAGCGCGCGGCCTGGCTGGCGGTACTGGCCGGCCCGCTGGGCATGGCCCTGACCGCCTATGCCTGGGTGTTCCTGTCCAGGCCGGACATGGCCGCCCTGTTCGACCGCGGCGACCATCTCCGCGTCTGAGCTTGCCGGCAGACGCTCCGCCCTCCCCTGATCGACTCCCCATGTCCGCGCCCGCGCTACCGACGACCGCCCCGCCCACCGCCTCCCGTTTCCCGGGCCCCAAGCGGCTGGCCTTTGCCGCCGTACTGGCAGTGTTCGCAATCAGCTGGATCCATCCGCTCTGGCCCACCGAGCAGGCCCTGCACAGCACGCTGACCGTGGTCGGGCTGGCCGCCCTGCTGTGGGTCGACCGCCGTGGTGGCTGGCTGGGCAACGGCGCATTCATCGCGATCTGCGGCTTCATCGCGCTGCATTGCGTGGCGGCGCGCTGGCTGTACTCGAACGTGCCCTACGACGCGTGGGCGCAGGCGCTGACCGGCTGGTCGCCCAACGCGGCGTTCGGCTGGCAGCGCAATCATTTCGACCGCCTCATCCACTTCCTGTTCGGCGTCTGCTTCACGCCGGCGCTGCTGCAGCTGGCACGCCACGCGTGGCCGGCCCTGCGTCGGGGCCAGGCCTTCATCCTGGCGGTGATGACGGTGATGTGCGCCAGCCTGGTCTACGAGTGGTTCGAGTGGGCCATCGCGCTGGCCCTGTCGCCGGATGCCGCCGAGGCCTACAACGGGCAGCAGGGTGACATGTGGGACGCGCACGCCGACATGCTGTTGGCCACCGTGGGCAGCCTGCTGACCTGGCCGCTGATCCGACGGAGCGCCCGGCCATGACCACGCCCACCCGCATTGCGGTGCTTGCCTCCGGCCGTGGCAGCAACCTGCAGGCCATCCTCGATGCGATTGCCGGCGGCCAACTGCCCGCCGAGGTCGTCGGCGTGTTCTCCGACCGCCCCGCTGCCGCCGCGCTGCAGCGGGTCGACGCTGCCCTGCGCTGGGCGCATGCGCCGAAGGAATTCCAGGACCGCGCGGCCTACGAGCAGGCGTTGGGCGATGCACTGGCCGCCGTCGCGCCGGACTGGATCGTCTGCGCCGGCTACATGCGCATTCTCGGCGCCGCCTTCGTGCAGCGCTTCAATGGCCGCCTGGTCAACATCCACCCCTCCCTGCTGCCGCTGCACAAGGGGCTGGACACGCATGCGCGGGCACTGGACGCCGGCGACGCCGAGCACGGTGCCAGCGTGCACCTGGTCGTACCCGAGCTGGACGCCGGCGCCGTGCTGGCCCAGGTGCGGGTACCGGTGCTGCCCGGCGATGACGCCGACACCCTGGCCACACGCGTGCTGGCGGTGGAGCATCCCCTGCTGATCGCCACGCTGCAGCTGCTGTGCGCCGGCCGCCTGACTGAACGGGAGGGCCAGCCGCAACTGGACGGTCACCCCCTGTTTAGCCCGCTGGCCCTAGATTCCGCCGGGAACCTGAACCGGTAACGCCCACGCACACGCCCCGCTGACTGCGGGGCTGGCATCCTGCCCACCTCCTGCGGCTCCTCTCTTCCATGAAGACCACGACCCTGCTGTCCACTTCACTGCTGCTGTCGCTTGTCGTGCTTCCCGGCGTGGGTTGGGGCCAGGCCCAGGCGCCTGCCGCCTCGCCCGCTCCGGCGCCGGTGCCAGCGGTGCAGCCGCCGGCCGAAGCGGCGGCCCCGGCCCTGCCGGCGTTGGCGTGGGAACCGCCGCCGCTGCAGCCGTTCAGCGCCACCTACCAGGCCTTCTACAAGGGCAAGGAGGCCGGCGATGCCAGCATGCAGGTCACCCATACCGGCGGCAACCAGTGGCGGGTCGACATGCAGGTGGTCGGCCGCCGTGGGTTCGCCAGCGTGCTGGGCCTGAACATCGAGCAGAGCACGGTCTTCGAGGAGCGCGCCGGCGCCTATGCACCGCTGAGCCAGAGCACGGTGCGCAAGGGCCTGTTCCTCGGCAAGAAGGCGGTCGGCACGTACAACTGGCAGGCCGGTACCGCGCAGTGGAGCGGCGACGTCGAGAAGAAGCGTGCGCAGCCGATTCCGCTGCAGCCGGGCGACCAGAGTGCCCTGCTGATCAATCTGGCGATCATGCGCGACGCCCGTCCGGGTGCCACCATGCACTACCGCTACGTGGACATGGGCAAGGTCCGCCAGCATGACTACCAGGCCGCGCCGCAGACCGAGAACGTCGAAGTCGGCGACCTGTCCTACAACGCGCTGCGGGTCTACCGGACCAACGGCGGCAACAATGAAACCATCCTCTGGATCGCCAACGGAGTTCCCACCCCGGTGCGCATCCTGCAACGCGAAGACGGCGAAGACCGCGTCGATCTGCGCCTGATCGAATACCAAGGAGTCTGAGCATGAGCACCCTGACCCGCCCCCTCGCCTGGATCGCTGCAGCCGCCCTGTCGGTGGCCAGCCTGCCGGCCATGGCCCTGCAGCCGTTCAAGGCCGACTATCTCGCCAGCTACATGGGCATGCAGGCCAATGGCAGCATGACCCTGAGCAGCGAGGGCGCCAACAAGTGGCGCTACACGCTGCAGGTGAAGAACCAGCTGGCGGACCTGAGCCAGAGCACCGTGTTCGAGGAAGTACGCGGCCAGCTGCGCCCGCTCAGCAGCCAGGACCGTTCGGCGCTGCTGGTCAAGAAGCGCAACGTGCAGGCCACCTACAACTGGACCAGCAACCAGGCCACCTGGACCGGCGACATCAAGCCGGACCGGGCCGGACCGATCGCGCTGAAGGCCGGTGACATGGATGCCCTGCTGATCAACCTGGCGATCGCCCGCGACCTGGCGGCCGGCAAGCCGTTGACCTATCGCATGGTCGACGAAGGCCGCATCAAGAACATGACCTATCGCGTGGTCGGCAAGGAGTCGATCACCGTGGGCGGCAAGAGCTACGAAGCCACCAAGGTCTCGCGTGCCGACGGCAACAAGGAGCTGATCGCCTGGATCGTGCCGGAATTCCCGGTGCCGGCGCGCATGCTGCAGCGTGAGAGTGGCCGTGACGCGCTGGACCTGACCATCAAGGCGATGAACTGAGCGCCGGGGTCGGAGCCCTTTCCGATGGAAAGGGATCCGGCCCCAGGCACCGCGCAAAGAAAACGCCCGCTTTCGCGGGCGTTTTTCTTACTTCTTTTCCTCGGCCGCGGCCGGCTTGAACTCGGTGCGGCAGTCCACGCGGATCTGCTCGCCGGTGCTGCGCCAGACGAAGGTGCGGCAATGGCGGTTGCCCTCCTGGCTGTCGTTCACTGCAACGGCATAGAACGACTCGATGATCTCGTCGCGCGAGACCGTGCCATCGCCATTCCAGTCCATGTCCTTCTGCTCGATGCCCTGGGTGATCGCGATGTTGGCGTACCAGGCGTAGCCCAGCCACGCCAGCACGATCAGGACCAGGGCCAGCAGCGCCTTGCGGCGCGGGCTGAACTTGCCACGCAGGATCATGGCACGCGCCGGATGGTGGCGCCGAGCGAAGACAGCTTCTCTTCGATGTTCTCGTAGCCACGGTCAAGGTGGTAGATGCGGTCGATGGTGGTCTCGCCGCGGGCCATCAGCCCGGCCAGGATCAGCGACGCCGAGGCACGCAGGTCGGTGGCCATCACCGGCGCACCGCTGAGGTGATCGCTGCCGCGCACGATGGCGGTATGGCCTTCGACCTGGATGTCCGCGCCCAGGCGCAGCAGTTCGTTGACGTGCATGAAACGGTTCTCGAAGATCGTTTCATTGATCACGCCAACGCCGTCGGCCACGCAGTTGAGCGCCATGAACTGCGCCTGCATGTCGGTCGGGAAGGCTGGGTACGGCGCGGTGGTCAGGTTGACCGCCTTCGGCCGCTTGCCCTGCATGTCCAGGGTGATGGTGTCGTCGGTGGTCTCGATCTTCGCACCGGCCTCGACCAGCTTGGACAGCACCGCGTCCATGGTGTTCGGGCGCGCACGGTTGACCGTGACCTTGCCACCGGTCATCGCTGCGGCCACCAGGAAGGTGCCGGTCTCGATGCGATCGGGCAGCACTTCGTGGCGGCCACCGGACAGGCGCTCGACGCCTTCGATGACCAGGCGCGCGGTGCCCAGGCCTTCGATCTTTGCACCCAGCGCGATCAGGCAATGCGCCAGATCGGTCACTTCCGGTTCCATCGCGCAGTTGTCGAGGATGGTGGTGCCTTCGGCCAGCACCGCGCCCATCAGCACGTTCTCGGTGCCGGTCACGCTGACCATGTCGAAGGTGAAATGGCCCCCCTTCAGGCGCTTGGCCGTGGCCTTGATGAAGCCGTTCTCGACCACGATCTCGGCGCCCAGCGCCTGCAGGCCCTTGATGTGCTGGTCGACCGGGCGCGAACCGATCGCGCAGCCGCCGGGCAGCGACACTTCGGCCGCGCCGAAGCGGGCCAGCAGCGGGCCCAGCACCAGGATCGAGGCGCGCATGGTCTTGACCAGTTCGTACGGCGCGACGTGCTGGTTGACCGGGCGCGGATCGACCACGATCGCGCTGCCGCGCGACAGCGTGCCCTGGTCGATGGTGACCTTGGCGCCCAGTTCGCCCAGCAGCTTCACCGTGGTGACCACGTCGTGCAGGTGCGGCACGTTGGTGATCTCCACCGGCTCATCGGCCAGCAGGGTCGCGCAGAGAATGGGGAGGACGGCGTTCTTGGCGCCGGAGATGCTCACTTCACCGTGCAGCGCAGCGCCGCCGGTCACAACGATCTTGGCCATGTATTGGGGATCTTCTGCGGTTCAGCCGGCTTCGGCCGGGGTCACGGTTTTCAGCGCCAGCGCGTGGATCGCGCCGCCCATCAGGTCGCCGAGGGTGGCATAGACCATCCGGTGGCGGGCCAGCGGCATCTTGCCGGCAAAGGCCTCGCAGACCACGGTCGCTTCGAAATGCACGCCATCGTCGCCACGCACGTCGGCGCGGGCGCCGGGCAGGCCGGTTTCGATCAGGTTGCGGATGGTGTCGGCGTCCAACGGGCTTTCCTAATAAAATGAGCGCTCATTCTACTTCCGCTGCGTGGCGTCCGCATGGCCGAGTCCCTCCTGCCCCCCCGTTCCGTCGATCCGGCCAGCCTGGTCGCCAGTGGCCGCCGCGTCTTCGAGATCGAACAGCAGGCCCTCGACGCGGTCGCCACCCGCCTCGGCGAGGCCTTCCAGCAGGCCTGCCAGGCGATCCTGGCCAGTCGCGGCCGGGTGGTTGCCACCGGCATGGGCAAGTCCGGGCACATCGCCCGCAAGATCGCCGCCACCCTGGCCTCCACCGGCACGCCGGCGTTCTACGTGCACCCCGGTGAAGCCGGCCACGGCGACCTGGGCATGATCACCGAGGACGACGTGGTGCTGGCACTGTCCTACTCGGGTGAGTCGGACGAGCTGCTGATGCTGCTGCCGGTGCTCAAGCGCCAGGGCAACCTGCTGATTTCCATGACCGGCCGCCCGCAGTCCAGCTTGGCCACCGCCGCCGACATCCACCTGGACGTGAGCGTGCCGGCCGAGGCCTGCCCGCTGGCACTGGCGCCGACCTCCAGCACCACCGCTTCGCTGGCGATGGGCGATGCGCTGGCCGTGGCCCTGCTCGATGCACGCGGCTTCACCGCCGACGACTTCGCCCGCTCGCACCCGGCCGGCAGCCTCGGCCGCCGCCTGCTGCTGCACATCACCGACGTCATGCACACCGGTGAGGACCTGCCCAGCGTGGGTGCCGACGCCAGCCTCAGCGAGGCGCTGGTCGAAATGAGCCGCAAACGGCTGGGCATGACCGCCGTGGTCGATGCCGACGGTGTGCTGATCGGCCTGTTCACCGACGGTGACCTGCGCCGGGCGCTGGACAGCGCGCTGGACGTGCGGACCGCGAAGATCGCCGATGTGATGACCCGCAACCCCCGCACCATCGGCGCCGACCAGCTGGCCGTGGAGGCCGCCCGGCAGATGGAAACCCAGAAAATCAATGGCCTGATCGTGGTCGATGGCCAGGGCCGCGCGGTCGGCGCCCTGAACATTCATGACCTGTTGCGGGCCCGGGTGGTTTAACCGACAGTCCGTAGACCCCATTCAGTCTGTAACGCCCCACCCGAATCCACCGAGCCCGCCCCCCTGATGCCCTGGTCCCCCCTGCCCGCCTTCCCCGCCCACCTGCATGCCGCCGCGGCCCGCATCCGCCTGGCCTGCTTCGACGTGGACGGTACCCTCACCGACGGTCGGCTGTACTACGACAAGGACGGCAACGAGAGCAAGGCATACTTCGTGCAGGATGGCCTGGGCCTGAAACTGCTGCAGCAGCACGGTATCCACCCCGTGCTGATCACCGCGCGCAACAGCCAGTCCGCGCTCAAGCGCGGCGCCGACCTCGGCATCGACACCCAGATCGCCGTGGGCGACAAGCTGGCCAGCGTGCAGGCGCTGTGCGCGCAGCATGGCATCGGCCTGGAGCAGGTGGCCTTCATGGGCGACGACCTGCCGGACCTGGCGCCGCTGGGCGCGGTCGGCCTGGCAGTGGCCCCGGCCAATGCCCACCCGTGGATCGCCGAGCGCGTCCATTGGCAGACGCGCGCCGATGGCGGCCGTGGCGCGGCACGTGAGCTGTGCGACATCCTGCTGGCTGCCCAGGGCCATGTGGACGCGGTGCTGGCGAGGTTCGGCGCATGAACCTGCCGACCCTGAACTGGCGCACCGTGCTTGGCATCGGCCTGCTGCTGGCCGCGCTGCTCAGCAGCTGGGCGGCCCTGCGCAACCGCGACAAGGGCGCGGCCGCGGCCGGCCAGGACGTCGGCGTGGACTACATCCTGCACGACTTCCAGATCGTCGCGCTGGATGAGCAGGGCAAGGAATCGACCACCCTGCGCGCGCCGTTGCTGGAACGCCAGCGTGGCGACCAGACCATCAACATCGCCACGCCGCTGTTCGAGATGCCGGACAAGGATGGCAAGCACTGGACCCTGCGCGCCGAGACCGGCTGGCTCAGCGCCAAGGGCGACCAGATGAAGCTGCGCGGCAATGTCGCCGGCGACAGCCCGGCCGGTCCGGGCGTGGTGCCGACCACCTTCCGCACCGACCACCTGGATGTCTTCCCGAAGGAGAACCGTGCCCGCACCGACGCGCGGGTGGTCATGACCCGCCCCGGCATGGAACAGTCCGGCGTCGGCTTCGAGGTGGATTCGAAGAACAACACGTATCATTTCCTCAGCCAGTCCAAGGGCCGTTACACGCCCCGACGCTGATTCCGCCGCCCTCCTGCGACGTCCCCGGACCGGCGCAAGGAAGGCAGCTCCCCCACCCGCCCCCGGGTTTCCGGGCGGCCCCACCGGTAGAACGGACCCCGATGAAGATTCCCTTTGCAGCCGTACTCGCGCTCGGCCTCCTTGTTCCCAGCGCAGCCTTTGCCAAGTCGACCGACCGCAACGAGAACATGAACATCGAGGCCGGCGCCCAGTCGGGCGTGCTGACCGGCGACGGCAAGACCGTGCTGTCGCAGGGGGTGACCGTCACCCAGGGCACGCTGGACCTCCGCTCGTCCGAAGCCGAGATCTACCTGAAGGATGGCGAAGCCGTGCGTGCGGTGTTCACCGGCAAGCAGGCCACGATGAAGCAGCAGCTCGACGATGGCACCTGGATGGACGCGGTGGCCGATCGCATCGACTACGACATCAAGACCGAGATCATCACCCTGACCGGCAACTACAAGGTCACCAGCGCGCGCGGCACCAATGCCGGCCAGCGCATGGTCTACAACACCCGCAGCGGCGAGATGAACTCCGGTGGCGATGGCAGCCGCGTGCGCACGGTCATTCCGCCGAAGAACAAGAACGCGGCTGCACAGCCGGCCGCTGCGCCCAAGGCGGCGGCTCCGGCCAGCACGCCGGCCAAGCCGACCGGGAGCAAGAAGTAATGCTCGTCGCCAAGGGCCTGCGCAAGCGCTACAAGCAGCGCGAAGTCGTCAAGGACTTCGGGCTGACCCTCGACGCCGGCGAAGTGGTCGGCCTGCTCGGCCCCAACGGCGCCGGCAAGACCACCTGCTTCTACATGATCGTCGGCCTGGTCGCCGCCGATGCAGGCAGCATCGTGCTCGACGGCAAGGACATCACCGGCGACCCGATGTATACCCGTGCCAAGCAGGGCGTGGGCTACCTGCCGCAGGAACCCTCGGTGTTCCGCAAGCTGACCGTGGCCGACAACCTGCGGCTGGTGCTGGAGCTGCGCGAAGACCTGGATTCGGCCGGCCGCGAACGCGAATTGAACAGCCTGCTCGACGAACTGCAGCTGGGCCATGTGGCCGACCAGCTCGGTGCAAGCCTGTCCGGTGGCGAACGCCGCCGCTGCGAGATCGCCCGCGCCCTGGCCGCGCAGCCGCGCCTGATCCTGCTCGACGAACCGTTCGCCGGTGTCGACCCGATCTCGGTGGGCGAAATCCAGCGCATCGTCACCCATCTGAAGCAGCGCGGCATCGGCGTGTTGATCACCGACCACAATGTGCGCGAGACCTTGGGAATCTGCGACCGCGCGTATATCCTCGCCGAGGGCACCGTGCTGGCCCAGGGCTCGCCGGAGGCGATCCTGGACAACGCCGACGTACGTCGCGTCTACCTTGGGGATTCCTTCAAGTTGTGACCGCAGGCGCCGGGGCCCTTACCTTCCGTTCGGCACAGGCATGAAGACTCGGCTGCAGACATCGTTGGGACAGCAGCTGGTGCTCACGCCCCAGCTGCAGCAGGCCATCAAGCTGCTGCAGATGTCCACGACCGAACTGGAGCTTGAGATCGCCCAGGCGGTGGAGAGCAATCCGCTGCTGGACTGGGCCGACAGCAACGACAGCAGCACCGCCGATGACGGCGGCGGCAGCACCGGGGCCGACGCACCCGCCGAACGCACCGACACCGGCGACGACTGGGCGCCGGCCGAGCTCGACTGGAGCGCCGCCGGCAGTGGCGGCAGCTTCGACGATGACGATGACACCGGCAGCGCGGCCGAGCGCGTGGCCGAAACCGAGACGCTGGCCGACCACCTGCTGTGGCAGCTGCACCTGTCGCATCTGTCCGCCCGCGACCGCAGTATCGGTGCGGCCTTGATCGATGCACTGGACGACGATGGTTACCTGCGCGAACCGTTGGCCACGATCGCGGAAACGCTGTTGCCAACGATCCATGCCGACGAGGACGAGATCCTGGCGGTGCTGCACCGCATCCAGCGCTTCGACCCGGTCGGTGTTGCCGCGCGCACGCTCGGCGAGTGCCTGCAGCTGCAGCTGGACGTGATGCCTGGCGACACGCCGGGGCTGGCCCTGGCGCGACAGATTGCCGCAGGCCCGCTGGAACGGCTGCCACGCAGTGGCGTCGCCGGGCTGGCCCATGAACTGAAACAGCCGCTGGACGAGGTCGAGACCGCAGTGACCCTGCTGCGCTCGCTGGACCCGCGCCCGGGCACGCAGGTTGCGCCGCTTTCGCAGGATACCTACGTGGTACCCGACGTGGTGGTGTGGCGGCAGAACGGCATCTGGCGCGCGGCGCTGGCCGGCCATGCCGGACCGAGGGTAGTGATCCATCGTGGCTACGAACAGCTGATCCGACGTTGTGGCGAGGCCGACGCCGGTTACCTGCGCGCCCAGCTGCAGGAAGCGCGCTGGCTGCTGAAGGGACTGCAGCAGCGCGGCGAAACCCTGCTGCGCGTCGTGCGCAGCCTGATCCTGCAACAGGCCGGGTTCCTCGAATTCGGCGAGCAGGCACTGCGTCCGCTGACCCTGCGCGAGATCGCCGCCGAACTGGGCCTGCACGAATCCACCGTGTCGCGTGCGATCGCCCGCAAGTACGTGCGCACCCCGCGCGGCACCCTGCCACTGCGCGCCTTCTTCGCCTCCGGCATCGATACCGAAGGCGGCGGCGAGGCGTCCAGTACCGCCATCCAGGCGATGATCCGGCGCCTGATCGACGATGAGAACCCGCGCAAGCCGCTTTCTGACGCCAAGCTGGCTGAGCTGCTCAAATCGTCGGGAATTCCAGTAGCGCGGCGCACCGTGGCGAAGTATCGTGAAGCCATGAACATCTCCGCCTCGCACGAAAGGGTCAGAATCGCTTGACGCGCCGCCGCGCCCGGCGGAGAGGTTCATTGGCACATCCGAACACAGGAGAAACCCGATGCGCATCGAAACGTTTGGCAAAGACGTCGAAGTCACCCCGGCCCTGCAGTCCTATGTAGAGGAGAAGCTGGCCCGGATCGGAAAGCACTTCGACCAGCACTGCGAAGCGCGGGTGACCCTCAAGCTGCAGAAGACCGAACACCACGTCGACGCCAGCCTCAACATCCCCGGGCAGACCCTGCACGCCGAGGCCGGTGGCCAGACCATGTATGCCGCGATCGACCTGCTTGCGGACAAGCTTGACCGCCTGGTCATCAAGCACAAGGAGAAAAAACAGCAGCACGCACCGCTGCCGGTGGGCGACAATGGTGGCTGATCGCCACCGTTCCCCGCAGACATGCCCCTGACTGACCTCCTGGCGGCCGTGCAGACCCAGCTCTGCACGGCCTCCGACCGTGACAGCGTCCTGCAGGCCGCCGCCGGGTTGCTGGCCTGCCGCCAGGCCAATGCCGAACAGATCTATCTGAACCTGTGCCAGCGCGAAGCCCTGGGCAGCACCGCGATCGGCCACGGCATCGCCATCCCCCATGGCCGCGCGCCGGCCCTGGACCGCCCCCGTGGCGCCCTGCTGCGCCTGGCGGCCCCGGTCGACTTCGGCGGCGACGAGCCGGTGGACCTGGTGTTTGCGATGGCCGTCCCGGCCCACTACACCCACCAGCACCTGATGCTGCTGTCCGAGCTGGCCGAGCTGTTCTCCGTGCCCGACATCCGCCAGGCCCTGCGTGAAGCGGGCGATGCCCGCGCGCTGCGCGAGGCGCTGGACATGACCCCTCCTGCGAGTGCCGCATGAATACCAGCATCACCGCCCGTGAACTGTTCGAACAGCAGCGCGAGCGGCTGGGACTGCGCTGGGCCGCCGGCAAATCCGGTGAGAAGCGCGAGCTGGAGGCCGGCAACACGGTCTCGCGGCGCCCTTCGCTGGCCGGCTACCTCAACGCCATCTATCCCAACAAGGTGCAGATCCTGGGCACCGAGGAACTGTCCTGGCTGGACGCGCTGGAACCGCGGCAGCGGTGGGAGACCATCGAGAAGATCATGCAGTCGCATCCGCTGGCGCTGGTGCTGACCCGCAACCAGGCGTGCCCGGAAGACCTGCGTGCCGCCGCCGATGAATCCGGCACGCCGCTGTGGCTGTCGCCCAAGCGCGGCCACGAACTGCTCAACCACCTGTCCTACCACCTGGCGCGCACGCTGGCACCCCGCGTGATCCTGCATGGCGTGTTCATGGAGATCTACTCGATCGGCGTGCTGATCACCGGCGAGGCCGGGTCGGGCAAGAGCGAGCTGGCGCTGGAACTGCTCAGCCGCGGGCACCGCCTGGTCGCCGACGATGCCCCCGAGTTCACCCAGATCGCCCCGGACGTGCTCGACGGCACCTGCCCCGAGCTGCTGCAGGACCTGCTGGAAGTGCGCGGCCTGGGCGTGCTGAACGTGCGCGAGATGTTCGGCGACACGGCTGTAAAGAAGAACAAGTACCTTCGGCTGATCGTCCACCTGACCAAGCCGATGACCGAACCCACCCCGCATGGCTACGAGCGCCTGACCGGCGACTCGGGTACCCGCCATGTGCTGGACCTGGATGTCCCGCTGATCACCCTGCCGGTGATGCCCGGCCGTAACCTGGCCGTGCTGACCGAGGCCGCGACCCGCCTGCATATCCTGCGCACCAAGGGCATTGATCCGGCGGCGATGTTCATCGCCCGCCACAGCAACCTGCTGGAACGGCGCACCCCCTGATTCCCCTGCCCCGCGAAGAGCCTGTCCATGAGCACCGCAACCCCTACCGCCCCGACCCTGATCATCGTCAGTGGCCTGTCCGGCTCGGGTAAATCCGTCGCCCTGAAGACCTTCGAAGACCAGGACTACTACTGCTCGGACAACCTGCCCATCCAACTGCTGCCGGACTTCGTGCGCAGCCTGCTGGCCAACCATGACGGCAGCGCGCCGCGCCGGCTGGCGGTAGGCATCGACGTCCGCGGCCAGGCCGACCTGAGCCAACTGGGCAACTGGCGGCAGCTGGCCACCGATGCCGGCGTGGAAGTGAAGGTGCTGTTCTTCGAAGCCAGTGACGAGGCGGTGCTCAAGCGCTACGCCGACACCCGTCGCCGCCATCCACTGAGCCAGCTGCGGCTGTCATTGCCCGAGGCCATCGCCCGCGAACGCGAACTGACCGCGCCGCTGCGCCGTGAGGCCGATGCGGTGATCGATACCAGCCACCTCAACGTGCACCAGCTGCGGCGGCGGATCATCACCGAGTTCGCGATGGGCCATGCCACCGGCCTGTCGCTGCTGTTCGAATCGTTCGCCTACAAGCGCGGCGTACCGGCCGAGGCGGACTTCGTGTTCGACGCGCGTGTGCTGCCCAATCCGCACTGGGACCCGGACCTGCGCGCGCTCAGCGGCCGTGAGCCCGGCGTGCGCGACTACCTGGAGGCACAGCCGGACGTGCAGCGCTACCTGGCCCAGCTGATGGATTTCCTGGATACCTGGCTGCCGAAACTGGGCGATGGCACGCGCAGCTACGTGACCGTGGCGTTCGGCTGCACCGGCGGCAAGCATCGCTCGGTGTACCTGGCCGAGCGCATGGCCCGGCATGCGCGCGAGAAGGGCTGGGAAGACGTGGCCACCTACCACCGCGAACAGGATTGAGGGGGTCGGCCGGGCTGCGCCCGGCACCCGCCGGTAGTGCCGGCCGCTGGCCGGCAACAGCAACAGCAAAAGCGGCAGTCCGTGGGATGGCGGGACGGTGTGGGCAGGCAGGACACGCCGTGAACCCCTCCCTGGGGGCTCGATGGCGCCATCCATGGCGCCAACGGTCCTGCCTGCCCACACCGCCCCGCCTCTGACAGATTCCGTGTGCTGTTGGTGGGTGTCGACCTTGGTCGACACGGTAGATCCACGCCATGCGTGGATGAATCGCTTTCAGGCATCGAAAAACGGGTGGCGTCGGATCTCTTTTTCAGCGAAAAAGGGCTCGCCAGCGAGCAACACTGAATACGGGACACAGTACCCCTCGCCTGCTGCTATCGCCAATTCACCTTGACCTGTTAACGTGCGGTAATGACCTGTGGCATTCTCCTCGTAACACATCCCGGGGTCGGGACCGCCCTGCTAGACGTGGCGACCCGGCTGCTGCGGCAATTGCCGCTGAAAACCGAAGCTTTCGAAGTACCGTTCGACGCAGACCTGGACGCCCTGCTGCCACTTGCCTCGGCCGCCCTGCGGCGGGTCGACGGCGGTGAAGGCGTGCTGATCCTGACCGACCTGTACGGCGCCAGCCCCGCCAACCTTGCCGGGCAGCTGGCCCGGCTGGGGACCCCGGTTCGCCGGGTGTCGGCGCTGAGCCTGCCGATGTTGCTGCGGGTGATGAATTATCCGGAACAGGGACTGGATCAACTGCCCGCCACAGCCGCGGCGGGTACCCGTAATGGAGCGATAGTCGACGATGCTTGAACGAGAACTCACCGTCAGCAACCGCCTGGGCCTGCATGCCCGGGCCACCGCCAAGCTGGTGCAGACCCTGGCACCGTTCCGCTGCAACGTGACCATGGCCGCCAAGGGCCGTGAGATCAACGCCAAGAGCATCATGGGCGTGATGCTGCTGGCCGCGGGCCAGGGCACTCCGGTCACCGTGCGCATCAACGGCGAGGACGAAGCCGCCGCGATGGAGGCGGTGGTCGGCCTGTTCGAACGCCGCTTCGACGAGGACAGCTGAGCGTGCCACGCGCACGCGCCGGCCAGCTTCCCCCGGGCCAGCGGCCGGTACAACGGCTGGCCGGGCACGGCGCCGCCCGTGGTACGGCGATGGGCCGGGCCCGGGTGCGCCTGCCGCATGCGCTGGAAGTGGCCGAACAACGTGTCGCCCCCCACCAGGTCGAGGCCGAGCTGGCGCGCCTGCACCATGCCGTGGATGCCGCGCGTATGGAAATGCACGAGCTGCGGCAGCGCCTGCATGGCGCACTGAACCAGGAAGTGGGCGAGTTCCTGGACCTGCACGCGCTGCTGCTGGACGACCCGGAGCTGCTGTATGGCCTGGACGAACTGATCCGCAGCGGCCCGTACAGTGCCGGTTACGCCCTGCGCCTGCAGCGCGACCGCCTGGCCAAGGTCTTCGATGGCATGGACGATGCCTACCTGAAGAGCCGCATGGACGACCTGGACCATGTGATCGGCCGTATCCATGCCTTCCTGCAACCCGAACGCGCGCCGGCAATGAAGGGCCTGGCCGGTGAGATCCTGGTCTGCGACAACATCGCTCCGTCCGAGCTGGCGCAGCTGCAGGCGCAGGGCGTGGTCGGCATCGTCACCGCCGCCGGCAGCGCGCTGTCGCACAGCGCGATCCTGGCACGCAGCCTGCACCTGCCGCTGATCGTCAACGTGCCGCAGCTGCTGAGCCGCATCGCCGACGGCGACGTGCTGATCATCGACGGCGCCGACGGCAGCATCACCGCCAACCCGTTGGCGGACAACCTGCGTGACTACCGCACGCGCCTGAAGGAGCACGCACGCGAGCAGCGCGAGCTTGGCCGCCTGCGCAGCAAGCCCAGCCGCACCCGCGACCAGGTCGACATCGCCCTGCTGGCCAATGCCGAGTCGCTGGAAGACGTCACCCAGGCGCATGCGCTGGGTGCGCAGGGGCTGGGCCTGTACCGCACCGAATTCCTGTTCCTGCAGCGCAACGAGCTGCCGGACGAAGAAGAACAGTTCCAGACCTACCGGGATGCCGCGCTGGGCATGAGCGGCCGGCCGGTCACCATCCGCACGCTCGACCTGGGTGCGGACAAGGCCGATCGCACCGGCCTGACCCTGAGCAACGAAGAGAATCCGGCGCTGGGCCTGCGCGGCGTGCGCCTGTCGCTGGCCCGACCCAAAGTGGCCGACACCCAGCTGCGCGCGATCCTGCGCGCCTCCGCCTACGGCAAGCTGCGCGTGCTGGTGCCGATGATCAGCACCCGCGAGGAACTGCTGGCGGTGCGCCGGCGCATGCTCAAGCTGAGCGAACAGCTGCGCGCCGAAGGCCACATGGTGGCCGAACACGTGCCGCTGGGCGCGATGATCGAAGTGCCGGCGGCTGCACTGGCGCTGGAGAGCTTCATCGATCTGGTCGACTTCCTGTCGATCGGCACCAACGACCTGGTGCAGTACCTGCTGGCCGCCGACCGCAACAACGAGGCGCTGGGCGAGTTGTACTCACCGCTGCATCCCGCTGTGCTGCGGCTGCTGCAGATGGTGATCGAGACCGGCGCACGCCACCGTATTCCGGTCGCGGTCTGCGGCGAAATGGCCGGTGATGCGCGGATGACGCCGCTGCTGCTGGCACTGGGCCTGAGCGAGTTCAGCCTGCACCCCGGCACCCTGCTGGAAGTGCGCCGCGCGATCCGCGACGCTGACCTGGGCGCACTGCGCGCCCGCGCACCGAAACTGCTGGCCGCGCGTGACCGCCGTGCCATCGAACGCTGGCTGGCGCTGGTGGCCGATACGCCCTGATACCACCCGCTCGCCGGGCATGCATGCCTGGGGTCAGATCCCTTTTCCGCGGGAAAAGGATCTGGTCCCGTCCCGTTGAACGCCAGGAGGTTGCCGGCCAGCGGCCGGCACTACCGCCACCCGGCGGCTATGCGCTGAAACATCCCCTTGCGATAATGACGCGCTGAACACCCCTGTTGCCGCATCCTTGCCGGGATCGCGGCTTTTCTTATCCCGCGGGAGCTGCGATGGCTGAAGCCGTACGCCACGACAAGACTGCGCGCCAACTGCGGATGTTGTCCGATGCACTGGACAGCGGCCGGCTGGGCCCGGTGCGTCGGCTGGTCAATACCCTGGCCCCGGCCGAGATCGGCAACCTGCTTGAATCGCTGCCGCCGGGCAAGCGCGAAGTGGTGTGGGGCCTGGTGGATCCGGACGATGACGGCGAGGTGCTGGTCCACGTCGGCGACGACGTGCGCGAAAGCCTGCTCGCGGACATGGACCCGGACGAAATCATCGCCGCGGTCGAAGACCTGGACATCGACGATCTGGCCGACCTGGTCGAAGACCTGCCGGATACGGTCATCGACGAAGTCCTCAAGTCGATGGACCGCGAGAACCGCGAGCGCCTGGAACAGGTGCTGTCCTATCCCGAGGACAGCGCCGGCCGCCTGATGAACCCGGACGTGGTGACCGTGCGCGCCGACGTCAACGTCGACGTGGTGCTGCGCTACCTGCGCCTGCGCGGCGAACTGCCCGACCACACCGACCACCTGTTCGTGGTCAGCCGGCGCCATCAATACCTCGGCCGGGTGTCGCTGGCGGCCCTGGTGACCCACGAGGACACCACCCCGATCAACCGCCTGATCGATGACGAGCAGCCGGCCATCGACGTCGGCGAGAGCGACCAGGAGGTCGCCCGCCAGTTTTCCGACCACGACTGGATTTCCGCCCCGGTGGTGGATGAGAACAACATCCTGGTCGGTCGCATCACCATCGATGACGTGGTCGACATCATCCGTGGCCAGGCCGAGCATCAGGCGCTGGGCGCCGCCGGCCTGGACGAGGACGAGGACCTGTTCAGTCCGGTCTGGCGCGCGATGCGCCGCCGCCTGATGTGGCTGTCGGTGAACCTGTGCACGGCCTTCCTGGCCTCCAGCGTGGTCGGCCACTTCGAAGGCACGATCGACAAGCTGGTGGCGCTGGCCGTGCTGATGCCGATCGTGGCGGGCCTGGGTGGCAATGCCGGCACCCAGGTGCTGGCGCTGATGGTGCGCGGCCTGGCGCTGGGCCAGGTGGGCGCCTCCAACGCGCGCACGCTGCTGTGGAAGGAAGTGCGGGTGGCCGCGCTCAATGGCCTGCTGCTGGGCTCGATCCTGGGCATGATCGTGCTGGTCTGGTTCCACTCGCCCGGGCTGTCGGCGGTGATCGCCATCGCGCTGACCTGCAACCTGCTGTTCGCCGCACTGGCCGGCGTGCTGGTGCCGCTGACCCTGAAACGCCTTGGCTTCGACCCGGCACTGGCCAGTGGCATCTTCCTGACCGCCGTGACCGACTCGATGGGCTTCTTCACCTTCCTCGGCCTGGCCACGCTGGTGCTGCTGCACTGATCCCTGCCGGGCCGGATCCCCGCAACGCGGAGCGCCGACCCACGCCAAAACCCAGGGTCGGATCTCCGCTGCGCGGGGCTCTGACCCGATTCCAACTGGACCCCCATGGCCACCACGATCGAAAACTATTTCCAGCCCGGCTGGCGCGACCAGCAGCACACCTGCCCGGCCTGCGAATGGAAGGGCAGTTCGCGCGCCATGGAGATGGAACTGGACGAGGACGCGACCGAGTACGCCTGCCCGGTCTGCGAAAACCCGTTGCTGGTGGTGCTGCACCCGGACCTGGCGCAGGTGCAGGCCGCCGCCGCCGAGGGCAACGCCGAGGCACAGGAGCAGCTGGCCATCATCGCCAGCGTGCCGCGGCCGCAGTGACGCAGCGCACGATGCCACGTTGACCTGCGCGGACTACGATGCGGCTGAACCCACCGCTTCTGGAACGCCGATGGTCCGTAGGATGATGCGCTGGCTGCCGATGCTGGCGGTCCTGATGATGGCCGGCTGCGCCTCGCAGCCGGAGAGCGCGCGCGGCCGCTTCGAATCGCGTGCAGTGAAAGTGGATGGGCGTACCGCCTATTACCAGGTGTTCATTCCGGCAACCGCGGCGCGCACGCCTGGCGCACTGCCGGTGGTGCTGTTCCTGCATGGATCCGGCGAGCGTGGCGGCGACGGTGTCAAGCAGACCCATGCGGGGCTCGGGCCGCACCTGCGCAGGCACGCGGCCGACTTCCCCGCATTGGCCGTATTCCCTCAGGTGCCGGGCCACGAGGAATGGAGCGGGCGCAACAACCGCGTCGCGCTGGCCGCCCTGGACGCCACCATCGCCGAGTTCGGTGCCGACCCCTCACGGCAGTACCTGACCGGAATGTCGATGGGCGGCTATGGCAGCTGGAACATCGCGCTGGATGACCCCGGGCGCTTCGCCGCGATCGTGCCCGTGTGCGGCGCGGTGCTGGCGCCGCGCGCGGTGCGCCCGACCCTGTTCGTCGAACGGGTGGCCCATGAAGCCGATCCGTATGCGGCCATCGCCCAGCGCCTGAGAGGCACGCCGATCTGGATCTTCCACGGTGCGCTGGATGATGTGGTGCCGCCGGATGACGACCGCCGGCTGCACGCCGCATTCCAGAGCGCCAACGCACGCGACGTGCGCTACACCGAATACCCGGACGGCAACCACAACGCCTGGGATGCCACCTACGCCGACCCGGCGATGTGGGACTGGCTGTTCGCGCAGAAGCGCTGAACCACGACGTCCGGTGGTTGCCCACCAAGGTTGGAACCTGCTTTCGGTGGGTGCCAACCTTGGTTGGCACTATCTGTCCGCCCTGATCGGATTCGCCATCACATGCATTGCGTGCCGGAACAGCGATTCATGGGTCAGACCTTCCAGATCCAGACGCTGGTCCTGCATGGCGGTAACCGCAACGGCGTCATTGGCAAACAGAGCCGCCCGGCCATGCACGTTCGTGGTGAGGATGTAGCTCTGGCCGATACTGGAATGACGCCCTGGCGGGAGACGGGTGCTGCTCATGCAGAAGAGCATGGGCGGGCGCATGTTCCCTGAACATCGGGAAATCACCTTCGCCCGGGTAGGCCAGTGCCAACCAAGGTTGGCACCCACCCCACCGCCAGTGCCAACCAAGATTGACACCTGCCAAGGCGGGTCAGCCCAGCAGGGTTTCCAGCACGGCCATGCGCACGGCGACGCCGTTGGCGACCTGGCGCAGCACCCACGACTGCGGGCCGTCGGCCACGTCGTCGGTGACTTCCACGCCGCGGTTGATCGGGCCCGGGTGCAGCACTGCAGCGTCCTTGCCGGCGCGGGCCAGGCGCTCGCGGGTCAGGCCGTACTGGGCGTGGTACTGCTCCAGCGACGGCACCAGGCCTTCCTCCATGCGCTCGCGCTGCAGGCGCAGCATCATCAGCGCGTCGACGCCTTCGAGCATCGCGTCGAAGTCATCGCCGACCACGCAGCCCTTCAGGGTCTCGTCATCCGGCAGCAGCGACTGCGGGCCGCAGACGCGGATCTCGCCCACGCCCAGCGTACGCAGCGCATGCAGGTCGGTGCGGGCCACGCGCGAGTGCTTCACGTCGCCGACGATCACGACCTTCAACTTCGAGAAATCCGCGCCCTTGGCCTGGCGCAGGGTCAGCATGTCCAGCAGGCCCTGGGTCGGATGCGAACTGCGGCCGTCACCGGCGTTGATCAGTGCAGTGCCCTCGCCCGCCGCCTCGGCCAGTGCGGCCACGGCGCCATCATCGGGATGGCGTACCACGAAGCCGCGTACGCCCATTGCTTCCAGGTTGCGCAGCGTGTCGCAGGCGGTTTCGCCCTTGCGGGTGGACGACGTCGACGCATCGAAGTTCAGCACGTCGGCGCCCAGGCGCTGCGCGGCCAGCTGGAACGAGCTGCGGGTGCGCGTGGACGGCTCGAAGAACAGCGTGCACACCGCCGAGCCGGCCAGCACGTGGCGCTTGTTGCCAACGCGGCCGACCGCGGCATCGCGGATCTGTCCGGCCCGATCAAGCAGTTGCAGCAGGGTTTCGCGCGGCAGGCCCTCCAGGGTCAGCAGGTGGCGCAGGCGTCCGGAGGCATCGATTTGCTGGGCGGTCATGGCGGGAGTCGTGCAGTCAGGGAATGGGGGTGGCGTCGTCCGGCGACGACAGCCAGCGGTCGATGATCACCGCCGCGGCCACGGCATCGAGGGCGGCCGCATCGCGGCGGCGCTTGCGCCCTTCAGCGCGCTCGACGGCGAAGCGGCGCGCGGCCTCGACCGAGCTGGAACGCTCGTCGATCATCACCACCGGCAGCTTGAAGCGTTCCCGCAGCTGGCGGGCAAAGCCCTGCGCGCGCTTGCGGTTGGGCTGGTCCTGGCCATCCAGCGTCAGCGGATCGCCGACCACCAGGCCGTCGGGCTTCCATTCCTTCAGCAGGCGCTCGATCGCGGTCCAGTCCGGGCCGTTGCCGTGCACATCGACCACGGCCACTGCGCGCGCATGCGCGGCGAAGGCACTGCCGATGGCCACGCCGATCCGGCGCGAGCCGACATCAAATCCCAGGACCGTGCCGTCGCGGCGGATGGCCGGAGCCGGAGGCGCCGCCGCGGGCGTGGTCGGCTCAGACATGGCCGCTGTAGTCGGTCAGCCGGAACAGGTCGACGCCGATGCGCGAGGCCGCTCCCTGCCAACGCTGTTCCAGCGGCAGCTGGAACACCAGCTCGGCATCGGCGGGTACGGTCAGCCAGCTGTTCTCGGCCAGCTCGGTTTCCAGCTGGCCTGCGCCCCAACCGGCACAGCCGAGGGTAACCACGGCGTTGGCCGGGCCTTCGCCGCGCGCCATCGCTTCGAGGATGTCGCGCGAGGTGGTCAGGTACAGCCCTTCGCCGACGATCAGGCTGGAGTCCCACGCCCTTGCATCGTCATGGATGACGAAGCCACGTTCGGGATGCACCGGGCCGCCGTTGAGCACCATGCGCGCCTGCAGCTCACCATCGCCGGTGGCGATGTCCATCTGCGCGAGCACTTCGCCCAGCGTGTACTCGGACGGCTGGTTGACCAGCACGCCCATCGCCCCGTTCTCGTCGTGCTGGCAGATCAGCGCGACACTGCGGGCAAAGGTCGCGTCGAGCAGCGACGGCAGCGCGACGAGCAGGTGATCGGCAAGGGAGGTCGGCGTTACAGGCATGGCTGACATTCTAGCGGCTGGGCGCGCCGGGCGCCTCCACCCGGCGGTCACGGCGCGCATAATGACCTCCCCCCGCGCAGGAGTTCGACGTGTCCGGTTACTGCCTCATCGCCCCGGGCCATCCGGTGCACGACGACTACCACGCCAACGAATACGGCTTTCCGCAGCGCGACGAGCGCGAGCTGTTCGAGCGGCTGGTGCTGGAAATCAACCAGGCCGGGCTCAGCTGGGAAACGATCCTGAAGAAGCGCGAGGGCTTCCGCGCGGCCTACGACGGCTTCGCGGTGGACCGCGTGGCGGCGTATGCCGAGCAGGACATCGAACGCCTGCTGTCGGACCCGGGCATCATCCGCAACCGCCTGAAGGTGCTGGCGGCGATCCACAACGCGCAGGTGATCCAGCAGCTGCGGGCCAGCCATGGCAGCTTCGCGGGGTGGCTGGACGCACATCATCCGCGCAGCAAGGCCGACTGGGTGAAGCTGTTCAAGAAGACATTCCGCTTCACCGGCGGCGAGATCACCGGCGAATTCCTGATGAGCCTGGGCTACCTGCCCGGCGCGCACGCCGCAGACTGCCCGGTGCATGCGCGGCTGCTGACACTGTCACCGCCCTGGTTGCAGGCCACCGCGCGCTGATGGATATCCGCCGGGCATGGCCCGGGGTCATCACCCGCGGCGTTCCGGGGTTGCCGGCCAGTGGCCGGCACTACCGTCGGATCGTCACACGCCCATGTAGCGGCCGGGGCGATGGTTGAACATCAGCACCAGGCTGAGCACCACCGCGCCGATGGCCGAGTACAGCACCTTCGACGGCGACAGCACGAAGAACGCGGCCACCATCAGGCAGGCGTCGTAGGACATCTGCACCTTGCCCGCGCTCCAGCCACGGGTGCGCTGCAGGTACACCGCCAGGATGCCGATGCCGCCGAGGCTGGCACGATGGCGGATGAAGAACAGGATGCCCAGGCCCGACAACGCGCCACCGACGATCGCCGAGTACAGCGGGTTGATGTGCGAGAAGTCGATCCAGCGCGGCAACAGGTCGGTCAGCACGCCACAGGCGGTGACCGCAGCGAAGGTCTTCAGGGTGAATTCCCAGCCCATGCGCCGCAGCGCCACCCAGTAGAACGGCAGGTTGACCAGCACGAACACCAGGCCGAAGTTCCAGCCCATCGCGTAGTGCAGCAGGAACGCCAGGCCGGCCATGCCGCCGATCATCAGCCCCCCCTTGGCGAAGATGGCCAGGCCCAGCGAGGCCACCATCGTGGCCAGCACCATGCCCTGCACGTCCTCGGCGATCGAGTGACGCAGCGCTTTCTCATCGGCGGTGGTGCCGGCACTGTCGGGCGGAGGGGTCAGCGGACCAGCGGTGACCAGGTGGCCGTCAGCGTCGTCGCACGGCGCGGGGCCATGGGAAGGAAGGGACATGCGGGTGGGGGAACAGCAGGTGGGGAGCGGTATTAGACACGATCTGCATGACAGTTGCAGATGAAATCGTTCAGCTGAATGCGCCCTACTGTGCCCGCTCCGGCGCGGCTCAGCCCCTGCCGGCCAGATGGTGCGCCACCAGCGCGTTGGCATGGCCATGGCCCAGCCCATGCTCACTTTTCAGGAAGCTGACCAGTTCCATGTGTTTCAGGCCCTTCTGTCCCGCCAGCAGCCCCAGCCAGTGCGCCACCGGCTGCCCGTAGGTCCTCTCGATGGAGGGGAAGTAGGAGGCCGGGCCTTTGGGCCTGGTGTCAGTGCTCATGCGGAAGCTCCTTGCGTTGGATGTACCGTTACGACGAGCCGGGGATCCGGAAATCGACAGATCCGTTCAATCCGGGAGCCGTATCATCCCTGCATGCCCCGTGAAAACCTCAACGACCTGCAGGCCTTCGTCCACGTCGCCCGCGAGGGCAGCTTCACCAAGGCCGCCGCCCAGCTGGGCGTATCCCAGTCCGCGCTCAGCCATGCCATGCGCGGCTTGGAACAGCGCCTTGGCGTGCGCCTGCTGACCCGCACCACCCGCAGCGTATCGACCACCGAAGCCGGCGCGCGTCTGCTCGACACCCTCGGCCCACGCCTGGCCGAGATCGAGGATGGCCTGGCCGCGCTGGCCGAGTACCGCGAGCGCCCGGCCGGCACCATCCGCATCAATGCCACCGGCCATGCGGCCGAGTACATTGCCTGGCCGCGGCTCGCGCCCCTGCTGCAGCAGTATCCGGAGCTGAAGGTGGAACTGGCCGCCGATTACGGGCTGGCCGATATCGTGGCCGAACGTTATGACATCGGCATCCGCCTCGGCGAGCGGCTGGCGCGCGACATGATCGCGGTGCCGATCAGCCCGCCGCTGCGCATGCGCGTGGTCGGTGCGCCCCGCTACTTCCGCCAGCACGTGGCGCCACGGCATCCGCACGAGCTGGCCGACCACAACTGCGTGACCCTGCGCCTGCCCACGCATGGCGGGCTGATGCCGTGGGATTTCGGCCAGGACGGCAACGAACTGAGCGTGCGCGTGAGCGGCCAGTGGACCTTCAACACCATGGGCATGACCCGCGCCGCAGCGCTGGCCGGCAGTGGGCTGGCGTGGTTGCCGGAGGACCAGGTGCAGCCGATGCTGGACGATGGGCGACTGCAGTCGGTGCTGGATGACTGGTGCCCGCACTTCGATGGCTACTACGCCTACTACCCGTCGCGCCGCCACGTGACCGTGGCGATGCGCACGGTGCTGGATGCGCTGCGCGGGCCTATGCAGGGGTGAGGGTCAGGGAGTGCGGACCGACGGTCCGCACCCACCTGGTGATCAACCCTTGGCCTGCGCCGCACGCTGCGCGTTGTAGCGCTCGCCAACGATCGACACCTCGTCCAGCGCCTGCGCGATGCGTTGCAGTTCTTCCGGCGCCAGCTGCAGGTCGACCGCGCCCAGGTTTTCTTCCAGGCGATGAACCTTGGTGGTGCCCGGGATCGGCACGATCCACGGCGCCTGTGCCAGCAGCCAGGCCAGCGCCACCTGCGCCGGCGTCGCGCCCCGTGCTGCCGCGATCGTACTGATGCGATCCACCAGCGCTTGGTTGGCGCGGCGCGCCTCCACTTCGAAACGCGGCACGCTGTTGCGGAAATCGTTGGCGTCGAAGGTGGTGTCGGCGTTGATCGTGCCGGTGAGGAAGCCGCGGCCAAGCGGGCTGAATGGCACGAAGCCGATGCCCAGCTCCTGCAGCGTCGGCAGCAGTTCACGCTCCGGCTCGCGCCACCACAGCGAATACTCACTCTGCACGGCGGCGACCGGCTGCACCGCATGCGCGCGACGCACGGTGGCAGCGCTCGCCTCGGACAGCCCGAAGTGGCCAACCTTGCCTTCGGCGATCAGGTCGCGCACGGTGCCAGCCACATCCTCGATCGGCACGTTCGGGTCGACGCGGTGCTGGTAGAACAGGTCGATATGGTCGGTGCGCAGGCGCTTGAGGCTGGCTTCGGCGACGGCGCGGATGTTCTCGGGGCGGCTGTCCAGGCCGTCATCGGTGCGCGCGCCCTTGAATCCGAACTTGGTGGCAATCACCAGCCTGTCGCGGTGGGGCGCCAGCGCCCGGCCGAGCAGATCTTCGTTGGTGTACGGGCCGTACACCTCGGCGGTATCGAAGAAGGTCACGCCGCGCTCGACGGCGGCCTCCAGCAGGGCCACACCCTGGCTCTGCTCGACCGGCTGGCCGTAGGCATGGGTCAGGCCCATGCAGCCCAGGCCGAGGGCGGAAACCTTCAGGCCGCTGCGGCCCAGTTCGCGTGTCTGCATCGTCGTGCTCCAGAGGGGGAGTGCTGACGATACGCCTGTCGTGGCGCTGGATTGAGCCAGCCCGGCCGCAGTCGGTCATGACCGGAATTCATCAATCGCCTGTGGTGCCCGTCACTCCATGCCCTGCAGGGTGTCAGTGCAACCCGCCAGTTCCACCATCATCCTGCCGGTGTTGCGGAACGCCGGATCCCGCGGCACCCATCGTGCGAACCAACGCTGCTCGCCGTCCACCACGGACTCGAACATCCACGATGAGCCGTCAAGCCCAGCGCTCGAATCTTCGCCCTGCAACAGCGCAAACGCGGCGGCGATGGCGTTCCATTCCTGCGCACTCAGCGCGCGCGGTGGAGCGCACGTGCCACCCTTGATGACGGTGGCTGGGCTTCCGGGCAACGATCCAGGAATCTCGAAATCGCGCGCACTGCGCCCGACGATCCACGCGTGGCCCGCTGCATTGCGCTGCGCGCGAATGAGCACGCCCGGGAAGAATGCAGGATCCCAGACGAAGCGACATGCCTGTGCCGGTACGCTGCCACAGCGGAACGACGGCTCCGGCAAGCCATCGAGATCCCGCAACCGGGCATCATAGATCGTCCTCGCTGACCCGGTGAAATCGATGAACGGTGGCAGGTCGCCGCCGTGCTTCGTCGCAGGCGGTGGCAGCAGATACCAGGCATGCGCCTGCGGATCGTCGCAGCCCTCGGCCGCGGCTGCCGGTTCGGGGGTACGGGCACAACCGGCCTGCAGCAGCACGGCGATGGCCAGTATCACGCTCGTAGTCACACGCATGCAGGCCTCCCTGGCAGGTTCACGCGGGCGTGCATCCGGCGCCGCGGTCATCCCGGAGCAGCGGGCGCCCGCAGGCGCCCTTCCGGTCAACGGATCTCCGAGATCTCCACGCCATCCAGTCCCTGCGACAGGGTGCGCGCGTCGCCGCCCTGGCTGAGCTTGATGCGCAGGCGCACCTCGTTCTGCGAGTCGGCGTAGCGCAGCGCGTCCTCGTAGCTGATCTCGCCGGCCTGGTACAGCTCGAACAGGCTCTGGTCGAAGGTCTTCATGCCCAGCTGGACCGAGTCCTTCATCACTTCCTTCAGCTTGTGGATCTCGCCGTCGCGGATATAGTCCTGCACCAGCGGCGTGCCCAGCAGGATCTCCATCGCCACCTTGCGCGAGCGACCATCGGGGGACGGCACCAGCTGCTGCGCGACCACGCCCTTGAGGTTCAGCGACAGGTCCATCAGCAGCTGGTTGCGGCGGTCTTCCGGGAAGAAGTTGACGATGCGGTCCATCGCCTGGTTGGCGTTGTTGGCATGCAGGGTGCACAGCACCAGGTGGCCGGTTTCAGCGAACGCGATGGCGTGGTCCATGCCTTCGCGGGTACGCACCTCGCCGATCATGATCACGTCCGGCGCCTGGCGGAGGGTGTTCTTCAGCGCGGCTTCCCAGCTGTCGGTATCGATGCCGACCTCGCGCTGGGTGATGATGCAGCCCTCGTGCTTGTGCACGAATTCGATCGGGTCCTCGATGGTGATGATGTGGCCGGTCGAGTTCTGGTTGCGGTAGCCGATCATCGCCGCCAGCGAGGTCGATTTACCGGTACCGGTGGCGCCGACGAACAGGATGATGCCGCGCTTGGTCATCGCCAGCGTCTTGATGATCGGCGGCAGGCTCAGCTCTTCCACGGTCGGAATGCGCGTCTCGATGCGACGCAGCACCATGCCGACCTGGTTGCGCTGGTAGAAGCAGCTGACACGGAAGCGGCCGACACCGGACAGGCCGATGGCGAAGTTGCATTCGTGGGTCTTCTCGAATTCCTCGCGCTGCGCCGGGGTCATCACGTTGAGGACCAGGTCGCGGCTCTGCTGCGGCGTCAGTGGGGTCTGGGTGATCGGCGAGATCTTGCCGTTGACCTTCATCGCCGGCGGCATGCCGGCCGTGATGAACAGGTCCGAGGCGCGCTGGTGCGCCATCAGCTTGAGGAACGAAGTGAAATCGATGGTGGTCGCGGTGCTGTTCACGGCGGGCTCCCAAGAGGGCATGTACCAGGAAACGGTCGGTGGAGGAAACGGCACGGGGACGGCGCCGCACTGGTGCACGCCGCCCGTGGTTGTCCCGCCTTACTCGAACAGGCGCTTGTCCTTGGCGTACTCGCGGGCCTGGTTGCGGGTGATCAGGCTGCGCTTGACCAGGTCCTGCAGATGCTGGTCCAGGGTCATCATGCCGTACTGCTGGCCGGTCTGGATGGCCGAGTACATCTGCGCCACCTTGTCCTCGCGGATCAGGTTGCGGATGGCCGGGGTGCCGACCATGATTTCCCACGCTGCGGTACGACCGCCGCCAACCTTCTTCAGCAGCGCCTGCGAGATCACCGCACGCAGCGACTCGGACAGCATCGAGCGCACCATCGGCTTTTCGCCGGCCGGGAACACGTCGATGATGCGGTCGATGGTCTTGGCCGCCGAGCTGGTGTGCAGGGTGCCGAACACCAGGTGGCCGGTTTCCGCGGCGGTCAGCGCCAGGCGGATGGTTTCCAGGTCACGAAGTTCGCCGACCAGGATGATGTCCGGGTCCTCGCGCAGTGCCGAGCGCAGCGCTTCGTTGAAGCCATGCGTATCGCGGTGCACTTCGCGCTGGTTGATCAGGCACTTCTGCGAGGTGTGCACGAATTCGATCGGATCCTCGACGGTGAGGATGTGGCCGTATTCGTTCTTGTTGATGTAGTCGATCATCGCCGCCAGCGTGGTCGACTTGCCCGAGCCGGTCGGGCCGGTCACCAGGATCAGGCCCTGCGGCTGCTGGATCACCTCGCGGAACAGCGGCGGGCAGGCCAGGTCCTCGAGGGTGAGCACCTCGGACGGAATGGTACGGAACACCGCACCGGCGCCACGGTTCTGGTTGAACGCGTTCACACGGAAGCGCGCCAGCGACGGGATCTCGAAGGAGAAGTCCACTTCGAGGAATTCCTCGTAATCGCGGCGCTGCTTGTCGGACATGATGTCGTACACCAGCGCATGGACCTGCTTGTGGTCCAGGGCCGGGATGTTGATCCGGCGAACGTCGCCGTCCACGCGGATCATCGGCGGCAGGCCTGCGGACAGGTGCAGGTCGGACGCTTTGTTCTTTACGGAAAACGCCAGCAGTTCGGCGATATCCATGAGCGGCTACTCCCCAATAACGGCTTCGACTGGAAGGATCTTTCCCCGGGCGGCAGTATAGCCTCCTGATTCAACGGAACGCGTTACGTGGCCACTCCCCTGCCCCAGATCCTGAGCAACCTGCATGCCGCCGCCGAGGCGGCCGGCCGGCCTGATCCGCGCCTGCTGGTGGTTTCCAAGACCCAACCGGCCGAGGCCGTGGCCGCGCTGGCCGCGCAGGGCCAGCAGGCCTTCGGCGAGAACTATGTGCAGGAAGCGCTGGCGAAGATGCAGGCGCTGCAGCACCTGGCGCTGGAGTGGCACCTGATCGGGCACCTGCAGTCGAACAAGGCCGAGGCCGTGGCCACCCATTTCGACTGGGTGCAGAGCGTGGACCGGCCCAAGCTGGTGGCTGCGCTGGCGCGCCATCGCCCGGCCGCACGCGGCCCGCTGAACGTGCTGATCCAGGTCAACATCGACGACGAATCCAGCAAGCACGGCTGTGCGCCGGAGGACGTCGAGGCATTGGCCGCCGCGATTGCCGCTGAGCCCCGCCTGCGCCTGCGTGGCCTGATGGCGATTCCCGCGCCATGGCCCGAGGCCGAGCGTCGCCGCGATGCATTCGTGCGCATGCGCACACTTTTCCACTCACTGGCCGCCCAGCACGCGCAGGTCGACACGCTGTCGATGGGCATGAGCAGCGACTACGCCGACGCCATCGCCGAGGGCGCCACCCTGGTGCGCATCGGCACCGCCCTGTTCGGCGCGCGCCCGCGCCCGGCCTGATCTTGCAAGGAGAGTTCCATGGCAGCTGATTCCATCACCTTCATCGGCGGCGGCAACATGGCGCGCAGCCTGATCGCCGGCCTGATCCGCCAGGGCGTGCCGGCCGCGCATATCCATGTGGCCGAACCGGTGGCCGCCCTGCGCGAGTCGCTGGCTGCCGACTTCGGCGTGCAGGTGCACGACAACGCAATCGATGCGGCCGCGCAGGGCGGCACCTGGCTGCTGGCAGTGAAGCCGCAGGTACTGCGCGAGGTCTGCCAGTCGCTGCAGGCGCTGGCCCAGGCGAACCGGCCGCTGGTGGTGTCGATCGCCGCCGGCATCACCAGTGCGCAGCTGGAGCGGTGGCTGGGTGGCAACCTGCCGGTGGTGCGGGCAATGCCCAATACGCCGGCCCTGCTCGGCGCCGGTGTGACCGGCCTGTACGCCACGCCGTCGGTGGACGCGCAGCAGCACGCGCAGGCCGAACAGGTGCTGGCCAGTGCCGGCCGCACGGTGTGGATCGATCGTGAGGCGCTGATGGATTCGGTGACCGCCGTGTCCGGCAGCGGACCGGCCTATGTGTTCCTGCTGGCCGAAGCGATGGAAGCGGCGGGTATCGCCCAGGGCTTGCCCGCCGACGCCGCACGCACGCTGGTGGTGCAGACCCTGTTGGGCGCCTCGCGGATGCTGGCTGAAGCCGGCGAAAGCCCGGCCGAGCTTCGTCGCCGCGTGACCTCGCCGAACGGCACCACCCAGGCCGCGATCGAGCGCTTCCAGGCGGGGGGGTTCGAAGCGCTGGTGGACAAGGCACTGCGCGCCGCGCAGGTACGCGGGCAGGAATTGTCTGCAGCGAATGATTGATTGCCCTGGGGCCAGATCCCTTTGCCGAGGGAAAGGGATCTGACTCCAGCTGCCACCCCACCTGCCCCGATGATCACGGCCCCAACGTGGCCATGACGAAATCGACGAAGCACTGCAGACGCGGGCGCGGGCGTCGATCAGGCAGGTAGATCAGGTGCATCGGCCGCGGTTCGGGCAAGTAATCACGCAGCAGCGGCTTCAGTCGCCCCGCTGCGATCTCGCCAGCCAGCAACGCCGTCGGTTGCAGCACCAGACCCGCCCCGGCCACCGCGGCTTCGCGCAGCGCGAAGCCGTCATTGCAGGTCAGCCGCGCCTCCCAATCCACCTGTTCGCCATTGGCCAGCTGCCAGCCATGGCCGCCGCGCCAGGCCAGGTGGCTCAGGCAGTCATGCCCGGCCAGGTCCGCCGGCGTGCGCGGTGTACCACGCCTGCGCAGATAGGACGGCGCGGCGCACAGGCTCATCGCATACGGCGGCAGTGGACGCGCCACCACCTCCTGCGACGGCAGCGGCCCGACCCGGATCGCAACGTCGAAGCCGTCCTCGATCAGGTCCACGCGGCGGTTGCTCAGGTCCAGCTCGACGTTCAGCAACGGCTGCGCACGCAGCAGTCCGGACAGTACCGGCGCCAGCACGCAGCTGCCCCACGTGGTCGGCGCGCTGACCCGCAGCAGGCCGCGCGGCTGCACCTGCAGCCCGGCCACGTCCGCCTCGGCCTGCTGCACCTGCTCCAGCACCTGCCGGCATCCGGCCAGGTAAGCGCTGCCGGCTTCGGTCAGGCGCTGGCGCCGGGTGTTCCGTTGCAGCAAGGCGGTGCCCAGGTGCGCCTCCAGCTGCTGGATGTACTTGCCGACCATCACCGCCGACACCTGCAGCTGTTCGGCGGCAGCGGCAAAGCTGCCGCGCTCGGCAACCGCCACGAAGGCCTGCATGCAGCGAAAGGTATCCATTGCTAATCCAGGATTAGGAATCTGCAAAGCATACGCCGCTTACCTAACCCCCTTGTGACGGCGCAGACTGCGCTCACTCCCTCACGCAAGGAACGACCATGAAGATCCTCCTCGTCGGTGCCAGCGGCACCCTCGGCCAGGCGGTCGCCCGCCAGCTCGGCCAGCAACACCAGATCCTCGCTGCCGGCCGCCACAGTGGTGAGCTGCGCGTGGACCTGACCGATGATGCGAGCGTCGCCGAACTGTTCGCGCGTACCGGCGCGGTCGATGCGGTGATCTCGACCGCAGGCACGCTGCATTTCGGGCCGCTGCAGGAAATGACCCCGGCCCAGTTCAACGTCGGCCTGCAGGACAAGCTGCTGGGCCAGGTGCGGCTGGCACTGGCCGCCCAGCATCACCTCAACGCCGGCGGCTCGATCACGCTGACCAGCGGCATCGTCAGCGCCCAGCCCATCCGCGATGGCGTCAACGCCACGTCGGTCAATGCCGCGCTGGAGGGCTTCGTGCGCGCCGCCGCTTTGGAACTGCTGCCGCGCGGCCTGCGCATCAACGTGGTCAGCCCGAACGTGCTGATCGAATCGATGGCGGCCTACGGTCCCTACTTCCCCGGTTTCGAAGCGGTCAGCGCGCAGCGCGCGGCGCTGGCCTTCCAGCGCGCGGTGGAAGGCATCCAGAGCGGAGAGACCCTCACGGTCTGGTAAGAAAAAAGGGGACGGAGGGGATTAAGTCGTTTGTGCACTTGCGACTTAATCCCCTCCGTCCCCTTTTTTCATTCCCAGCGCATCGGGCCGTCGCCGCGTTCGCCGAGGACATCGCCGGGGTTGGCCAGACGGCAGCGCTGCAGCGACAGGCAGCCACAGCCGATGCAGCCGGTCAGTTCATCGCGCAGCCGCTGCAGCATGTGGATGCGCTCCTCCAGCTCGGTGCGCCAGCGCGCGGACAGCCTGGCCCAGTCGGCCTTGGTCGGCGCGCGCCCTTCGGGCAGGCTCTCGAAGGCCCGCCCGACCGCTTCCAGTGGCATGCCGACACGCTGCGCCACGCGGATCACCGCCAGGCGCCGCAGCACATCGCGGCTGTAACGGCGCTGGTTGCCCGAGGTACGCAGGCTGCTGATCAGCCCCTTGCGCTCGTAGAAATGCAGCGCGGACACGGCCACGCCACTGCGCTGGGAGACTTCGCCTACGCTGAGCTCCGGGAATGCCATTGCTTGACCTCAACTATGGTTGAGATGTCATGCTGCTGTCTTCGCCGCCCGTTGACAAGCGCGGCCCGCATCTACCCCCTATGACGCCAACGCTTTCACCCGCCAATACCGGCCTGCCGCCGGATACTTCGATCCTGTCCGCGCGCTACCGCGCCACCACCCTCGGCATGGTCGCGCTGGTCGCGCTGCATGCCTTCGAGGCATTGGCCGTCGCAGCCGCGATGCCGACCGTAGCCGAGGCACTCGACGGCCTGCGCCTGTATGCGCTCGCTTTCGGCGGCACCCTGGCCACCAGCGTGATCGGCATGACCCTGGCCGGTCGCTGGGCCGATCGCCACGGCCCGGCCCGGCCACTCTGGTACGGGCTGGCCTGCTTTGTGGCCGGCCTGCTGCTGGCCGGCCTGGCCACGCGCATGGGCCTGCTGGTGGCCGGGCGCCTGATGCAGGGCCTGGGCGCGGGCGCGATCTCGGTCTCGCTGTACGTGATGGTCGGCCGCAGCTACCCGGAGCACCTGCAACCGAAGGTGTTCGCGGCATTCTCAGCAGGCTGGGTGCTGCCGTCGCTGGTCGGCCCGGCGCTGAGCGGGCTGATCGTGCAGCATCTGGGCTGGCGCTGGGTCTTCCTGGCGGTACCGCTGCTGGCGATTCCCGCGGCGCTGCTGCTGCGCCCGGCACTGGCCCGCATCCAGGCCACCGGTGGCGCGGGCAACGACGCCGGGCGCGGCAACGTGGTGCGCTGGGCCAGTGGCGCGTCGCTGGCGGCGTTGCTGCTCTACGTCGGAGGACAGCAGCAGGGCCTGGCCGCCCTGCTCTGCATCGGCGCGGCGATGCTGGCGCTGCTGTTCTGCGTGCATCGGTTGCTGCCAGCCGGAACGTTGATCCTGCGCCGCGGGCTGCCCAGCGTGATCGCGCTGCGTGGCATTGCGGCAGCGGCGTTCTTCGCCTGCGAGGCCTATCTGCCCCTGCTGCTGCAGCGCGAGCGCGGGCTCTCTCCGACTTGGGCCGGTGCGGTGCTCAGCCTGGGCGCCCTGGGCTGGTTCGCTGGCTCATGGCTGCAGGGTCACCAGCAGCGCGGCTGGTCACGCCAACAGCTGCTGCGCGCTGGCACGGCGATGATGACCCTGGGCGTTGCCGCAACACTGGCGGTACTGTTCAGCGCGGTGCCGCTGCCGGTGTCGCTGGTCGGCTGGGCGATGACGGGCTTCGGCATGGGCATGATCTACGCCAGCCTGTCAGTGCTGACCCTGTCGCTGTCGGCGCCGCATGAGCAGGGCGCCAACACCTCTGCGCTGCAGCTGAGCGAGGCCCTGTCGGTGGCCACCGCGCTGGCGGCCTCCGGTGCACTGTTCGCCCTGTTCGTGGACAGTGCGCCGCACACCGGTTACCTGCTGTGCCTGGCCATCACCTTCGGCCTGGCGGTGATGGCCGCAGTGATCGCGCGGCGGGTGTAGGCACCCGCTTTACGGCAGTGCCGGCCGCTGGCCGGCAACCTCCATGTGCAGAGGAGTTCCCCGGGATTGACGGCCAACGGCCGCCATTACCGGGTGCCGCTCCCCACGTCATCGATGTCCCGGTGCAGGATGCGGCGCACTTCCAGCACGGCCTGCGGGGTCTCCTGCACGCTGTGGCCGGAAATGATCACCTTCTCCGACAGCGCGCCCGGCAGGTGCGCGCTCCAGTACGGCACCAGCCCGTCATCGGACTTCTCCACCGGCAGCTCCGGCTTGCGCTGGGCGATGATCGAGTGGTACTTCAGGCCCGTTTCGATCGGCAGCTGTGCGGCGGCCTTCACGAACGGATCGCTGGCCTTGAGGTTGTCGATGCTGTTGGGAATCTTCGGCTTGGCGGTGCCGTCCTCCTGTTGCTCGGCCTGCGCCAATGCCAGGAACACATCTTCGAATTTGCCAAGGATGGTCAGCGGCAGGCGCACCAGCCGGCCCAGCAGGCGCCCGACCTTGTTGCCGGCGATGTCCGTACCCTGGTGCGGGGCGGCGATGAAGATCGCACGCTCCACGTTCGGCTGCGCCTTGAAGTGCAGCAGCGGCCCCAGCTTGTTCTGGACGCGCTTGAGGCGCTCGCCCTTCAGGTCATAGTTGGCCAGCAGGTCGTTCCACAGCACGTCGCCCGAATCGCTGACCAGCAGGCGCGCCAGCACGCCACCCATGCTGTGGCCGATGTAGACCATGTCCTTCGATGCACGCGTGCTGCCGTTGGGGTCAAAGTGCTTGAGGGTATCGTTGAACGCGTTGGCGATCTCGTAGCGGTTCAGGGCAATCGGCGCGTTGGTCGGGTAATAGACCTGCCACACCTGGAACTGCTGGCGCAGCTCGGGGTCACCCATGATCTCGTTGGCCAGGTTCACCCAGGCTTCCGGGCTGCTGGCCAGGCCGTGCAGCATGAAGATGATGCGACGGTTCGGATCCCACGGCTGCATCAGGTAGATGTGCGGCTCGCCGATGCCTTCACTCATGCCGAACAGGGTGCGCAGCGACTGCCGGGCGAAGCCGCTCTGTGCCAGCCACAGGCCGTAGGCGGCGGTGAAGTTGCCCGCCAGCGGCACCTGTTCGCCATGCAGGCTGATGCGCTCGGTGGCTTCCGGCGAATACGCATCCAGCTCGACCCGGCGCGTGCGCATCACGTCGTCCAGGCTGCTGCCCTCGAAACGCAGCAGCGCGGTGACGTTGATCGAGGACATCTCGCTGAATTCCGGCACCGAATCGTCATGGCGATGGCGGCGCCCGCGACGCTCGTTGTCGTCAGCATCCGCCACCGTTTCCGCCTTCGGCCCATCGCCCGCGATCACCGGCGCGACCAGCTTGGGCGGGTCCATCACCATCACCAGCTCGGCACCGAAGCCATCGCGGCGATAGGTGCTGCGCAGGCCGACAAAACTGACCGTACCGGCCGGCACCAGCTGCGCGGGAATGCTCTTCAGGTTCAACTGCTGGTAGTTGGAGGCCAGCGACCAGCTGCCGACCGAGATCGGCTTCGTGTAGTCCTCGCCCGCCAGTGCCGCTGCACGCGCGCGCACGAACAGCACCACCGCCGCCTTCTCGGCCGCGTAGTTGTAGTAGTCGCGCACCTGCGTCTGCCGGTCCTCGAAGGCGCGGTCGGACGGCGAGCGGCCGCTGTAGAACAGGTACGCATACGCGTAGCGCGCGGCCTCCAGCCAAGCGTCCAGCGCCTCGTCGCTCATCGGTGGATCACCGGCGGCAGTCTTCTTCGGCGTCAGCGCCAGTGCGGCCTTCACCCACAGTTCGGACAGCGCCGACAGCCGCTGCTCGACGTTGAGGTCATCGGTCATCAGCAGCGTACTGCGGCAGACCAGGAAGTCCTTCTCGCATTGCGATTCGTCCAGGCCCGCCGCGCTGAGGGTCTCGCGGGCGGCCGGGCTGAGCTTGCCGGTATTGAGCACGTCGGCACGCTTGTTGACCAGCGAATCGCTGGACTTGACCTGCTTGACGGTGACCATCGCGCAGCCACTGCTGCCCAGCAGCAGGAAGGCGGCGAACAACACCGGCAGCGCACGCTGCCAGCGGATCAGGGGGAGTCGGGTCATTACTGCGGGTCCTGCTCGGTGCCGGGCACGCCCTGGCGGATCACGGTGGAGAAGTGGTCGCCGCTGCCCAGGTCCAGCGCACGCTGGGTGATGCGGCCCTTGTCATGCAGTTCGGCATAAGGCACGCCCGGCGTGAGCGCGCCGACCTCCTGTGCGTACTCGGCCAGGTAGCCGGACAGCAGCAGACGGTAGTCCAGCGGCAGGCGCGGCGCGATGTGGCGGGCCAGGTCGAAGACGATAGTGGTGCAGTTGCTGGTGAGCGTGTTGTAGAAGCCCGGCTTCGCGTCCAGTTCGCGCGCCTGCGCGATGTACGCGGCGAACAGTTGCTTCAGCTGCGCCTGGTCCATGCCGTGCAGGCGGTACAGATAGACATCCTCGCCACGCGCGTTGGTGCGGGTGCGGATGATATCGGTCTCCTCCGAGGCCACCAGGGTCATCTCGAACTTGCGGAAGAAGCCGCCCAGCGCAGAGAAGGATTCGCCGCGTTCCTTGCGGATCTCCAGCGAGAACACCACGTGGCGCCCGTCCTCGAAACCGAACGAGATCAGGGTGTGGGCGATCGCCGGGCCCATCCAGTACGACAGCACCAGGTCGGCCGAGCGCAGCTGGTCAAGATCGTACGCGCGGCGCACCCAGTGCGCGTCGTAGTCGGTTTCGCTGCGCCAGGTGAAATCCCGCACGTTGTCGAGCACCACGTGGCGCCCGTCGAAGGACACCACATGCAGGCGCTGGGCCACGTCATCGGCCCAGACCCGGTCCTGGCGCGGGGTGAGCAACAGCCACCACAGGCCGGCCAATGCCAGCGATGCCGCGAACGCCAGGCCGAGCCGACGGCTGCTGCGGCCACGCGCGACCTGCCACGAGGCCCACAGTGCCAGCAGCAGCCACAGCAGGGCCACGGTGGTCGCCAGCCAGCCCGGCCCCGGCACCTGATAGGCCAGCAGCCCGGTCACCCACAACGCTGCCAGCGCCATGGCACTTCCTGTCATCCAACGTCCTGCGGCTCTCACTGGCATCCTGTCGCGGTCCCGAAGCCGCATAGTTAGCCACAAGCGGGTTCACCGTCGCATCTACGGCCCGTTCAGGGACCGCGGCGCACCGTCTGCGGCGACCTCTGCAGCCCGATGGATCACACAGGAGCAACGATGGGCATCACTTCCGTGGCCGGCGTTCCGGTCCAACCCCAGCACCGCGCCACCTGCCACTGCGGCACGGTCGAGCTGCTGCTCGACCTGCCGGACGGCATCGTCGATCCGCGCCGCTGCGACTGCTCGATGTGCCGGCGCCGGGGTGCCATCGCCGCCAGCGTCCCCCGCCAGGGCCTGCAGGTGGTACGCGGGCAGCATCACCTGCAGAAGTACCAGTTCAACACCCATGTGGCCGAGCACTACTTCTGCGGCGTGTGCGGCATCTACACCCATCACCGGCGCCGCTCCAACCCCGACCAGTACGGCTACAACGTGGCCTGCCTGGAGGGCATCGACCCGTTCGCGCTGGGGGTGATCCCGGTCAGCGATGGGGTCAACCACCCATCAGACCGCACCGGCTAGTGGCGCGTGCGCCGCGGCGGCGTGGCCACCTTCTGCCAGGGCGCCATGCCGCTGCGCCCCGCCCGCGCCGGGCGTTTCAGCCAGGGCCGGCGTGACGGTGCCTGTGGCGCGTCCTCGACCGGGGGAGGAAGGGGTCGACGGCCGGGCCAGAGATGGTCGAGCAGCCACATGGCGGGTCTCCGTGGGGGGACGGGGACGATCAACACTAGGCCCGGGTGGGCATAGGCGGCGTGAGCGGGACACGACAACGGGATGACGGCGAGGCGGCGATGAGCCTGCTACACCCTGTTCCCGACGAAGGCGCCTGTGCGTTTCCGCAGCAACAGGTGCAACACGGCGGCACAGGCAGCGGTCAGCAGCGCCAGTACACGCAGCAGTGTCGCCAGCGCCTCGCCACTGACCTGCCGCAAGTGCTCGTCCCCCATCGCAGGCAGCAGCGCCGCCGCCTGCGCCCGGGACCCGCTCGCCAGGTAAGCACCGGCACGCGCCAACGACGCCGGCGAAGCCCCTTGCAGCTGTTGATCGATCAGCAGCGCCAGCAACGCCGTCACCGCGGCCAACGCGATGCCTTCGCCGGCCACCCGAACGGTTCCGAAAATGCCGGCGGCCATGCCGGCACGTTGCACCGGTACCACACTCACCGACAGCCCATCCATGAGGCCCCACGGCAACGCCGTCCCTGCGCCGACCAGCATCAGCAGCGGCACCCATTGCGAGGGCGACGGGTTCGATGCCTGCCGCGACAACAGGTACAGGCCGGTGGCACACACCAACAGACCCAGCGTGCAAAGCCGCGCACTTCCCACGCGCTCCGCCCAACGCGCAGCCAGCATCGGCAGGATCAGCATCGGCGCGGACAGCGCCAGCATCTGCAGTCCCACCAGCGTCGCGCTCTGGCCATGCACGCCCAGCAATTGCAGAGGTAACACGACCAGCAGCACCACGTAGCCGAAGCAGGTCGCCACCGGCAGCAGCTGGACACCGAGGAACGCCGGTTGCGAGAACAGTGAGAGGTCCAGCAATGGTGATGGGTGCCGTCGTTCGATAGTGACGAACACCCCGCCCAACAACAGCGTCGCCAGCAGTGCCAGTTGCACACGCACGGCGTGCAGGCCGAACTCGCCCAGCCACAGCAGGGCCAGGGTCAACGCCGCCAGCGTCAGGCTGAAACTCAGCATGCCGCCGATATCCAGTGGTCGGCGCTCGCCATGGCTTTCAGGCACCGCGCGTGCCCCCAGGCCGAAGGCCACCAACGTGAGCACACCGCCCGCGGCGAACACGCTGCGCCATCCCAATGCCTGCAGCAGCAGGCCCGCGAGCAGGGGCCCCAACGCCAGCCCCATGCCGAACGTGGTGCCCAGCAGGGCGAAGACACGGGCACGCGCCGGCCCCTGCCAGGCCTGTGCCAGCAGCGCCGTGCCAGATGCCAACGCCGCTGCAGCCGCCACGCCCTGCAATCCGCGCGCCAGATCCAACCACAGCAGCGCGGGAGCAACGCAGACCACGGCCGTGGCGAGGGTGAAGCCCACCGTGCCCAGCAGGAACAGCCGCCGCCGGCCATAACGATCGGCCAATCCGCCTGCCGCGAGCAGCAGGCTGCCGAAGGTGAGCATGAAGGCGTTGGTCACCCAGGCCAGCGCGGTGGGCGATGCTGCCGCGGAACGCGCCAGCGCCGGCACCGCAACTGCACCGGCAGAGAAGGACAACGGCAACGCCAGCGCGGCCAGGCAGACCGCAAGCAGCGTCCAACGCTGCTGCGCGCGGGCAGGTACAGGGAACATCGAAACCGGGGCCATGCGGGCCTCCATCCATCAGGGGCATTGATGATGGACAGGCCGTTATTCCAGAAAAACGGGCTCGATGGACGTTGATTGCGGCCAGATGTTCCGCAATCATGCCCCTTATGGACTCCATCTCCGCCCTGCTCGCCTTTGTCCGCACCGCCGAGGCCGGCAGCATCGTCGGCGCTGCCCGCGTACTCGGCCTGTCCGCCTCGGCGGTCGGCAAGCGCATTGCCCGCCTCGAACTCGATCTGGGCACGCGTCTTTTCCAGCGCACTACCCGCCGCGTGCACCTCACCGACGAAGGCGAACTGCTGCTGCAGCGCTGCCGGCGTGCACTGGACGAGCTTTCCGAAGCGCAGGCTGACCTGGCGCAGCGACAGCACGCCCCCAGCGGGCTGCTGCGCATCGGCCTGCCCACCATCGGCTACCGCTTCCTGCTGCCGGTGCTGCCCGGCTTCCAGCAACGCTACCCGCAAGTGCAGCTGGAACTGGACTTCAACGACCGCATCGTCGACGTGGTCAGCGAGGGCCTTGACGCGGTGATACGCAGCGGCGAACTGGCCGATTCCAGCCTGACCGCACGCCGGCTGGGGGGCTTTCGCTTCATCCTCTGTGCGGCGCCGGGCTACCTGCAGGCGCACGGCACTCCCGGCGATGTGGGCGACCTTGGCAGGCATGCCGCACTGCGCTTCCGTTACCCCACCACCGGAAAGCTGCATCCGTGGCAGCTGCCGGGCATCGAAGGCGATGCCGGGGCGCGCCTTCCCACGGCGATGACCTGCAACAACATGGAAGCCGTGCTGGCCGCTGCGATCGGCTGCATGGGCCTGGCCTGGATGCCCGACTTCCTCGCCGCTGACGCGCTGGCCGATGGCCGCCTGCAACGGGTACTGCCCGCGCTGCCGACGCACCAGGGGCACTTCTCGCTGCTATGGCCCGGTGGGCGCCATCCCAGCGCACGCCTGCGTGTGTTCATCGACTATGCCGTTGCGCATCTTTTCCGCGGCTCCCCCGGAAAAGGGGACGGAGGGGATTAAGTCGTAATCGGTCCTGCTGTGCCTGAAACGACTTAATCCCCTCCGTCCCCTTTTTCCTAGCGGCTGAAGCGGCGCGCGCCTGCCACGCAGATCACGGCGACTACGGTCACCAGTACCATGCTGAGGCTGACCGACTCGTGCAGCAGCAGCGCGGCCAGCGCCAGGCCGAAGAACGGCTGCAGCAGCTGCAGTTGGCCGACGGCGGCGATGCCGCCCTGTGCGAGCCCGCGGTACCAGAACAGGAAGCCGATCAGCATGCTGAACACCGCCACGTAGCCCAGCGCCCACCATGCCGAGGCAGCCACCGCGGTGAACGAGGCCGGGCGCATCAGCACCGCCAACGGCAGCATCACCGGCAATGCCAGCAGCAGGGCCCAGCTGATCACCTGCCAGCCGCCCAGATGGCGGGCCAGCCGACCGCCTTCGGCGTAGCCCAGCCCGCACACCACGATGGCCGCCAGCATCAGCAGGTCGGCCTGCAAGGACGCCTCGATGCCGTTACGCACCGCATAGCCGACCACGCAGGCGCTGCCCAGCAGCGAGAACAACCAGAACGCCGGGCGCGGCCGCTCGCCACCACGCAGCACGCCGAACACCGCAGTGCTCAACGGCAGCAGGCCGAGGAACACGATGGTGTGCGCCGATGACGCATGGCGCAGCGCGAGCGCGGTCAGCAGCGGAAAGCCGACCACCACCCCGAGGCTGACCACCATCAGTCCCGGCAGGTCGCCGCGACGGGGCCACGGCTGGCGCAGCATCAGCAGCAGGCCAAGGCCGAGCATGGCGGCGATGGTGGCGCGCGCAGCCGTGACGAATCCGGCATCCAGCTGCAGCACCGCTACGCGCGTGGCCGGCAGGGAGCCGGCGAAGATCACCACACCGATGAAGCCATTGATCCAGCCACTCGCCGACCGTTCCACGCCTGTGATCCTGAAGTGCCGGGCGACGCCTGGCGGAGTTTGTATGGAAGCATCCGGCGCGGAACGCGCCCAGCTACAATCCAGTACAGTCGCAAGTAACTGTACTGCCCACACTTCCACTACAGTCCGCCATGCCGCCTCCGCTCACCCGCATCGAATCGGTCATCCAGGCCGTCCGCACCCGCATCAACGCGCGGGCCGATGGCCCCGGCACGCGCCTGCCTTCGGTACGTGCACAGGCGGCCGCGATGGGGGTGTCGGTCTCCACCGTGGTCGAAGCCTACGAGCGATTGGCTGCCGAAGGCCTGATCAGTGCGCGCGCAGGATCCGGCTTCTACGTCAGTGGGCCGGCCGCACCGCTTGCACTGGCCGAGATGGAACCCCGCCTGGAGCGCGCGGTGGACCCGTTGTGGGTGTCGCGGCAGTCGCTGGAAACCCCGCCGGGTCACCTCAAGCCAGGATGCGGCTGGATGCCCAGCGACTGGCTATATCACGACGGCGTGCGCCGCGGCCTGCGTCGGCTGGCGCGTACCGATGCCATGCATCTGGTCGACTACGCCGGCCCGCTCGGGCTGCCCGCGCTGCGCCAGCTGCTGCAGAGGCGCAGCGCCACGCTCGGCATCGATGTACCCATGGAGCAGATCCTGCTGACCGAATCCGGTACGCACGCGGTCGATCTGCTCTGCCGTTTCCTGCTCAAGCCCGGCGACTGCGTGCTGGTCGATGACCCGAGCTACTTCAATTACCACGCGCTGCTCAAAGCGCACCAGGTGCAGGCCATCGGCGTGCCGTACACGCACAGCGGCCCGGACCTGCAGGCGTTCGCGCAAGCCCTGCAGGCGCATTCGCCGCGGCTGTACATCACCAATTCCGGCCTGCACAACCCGACCGGCGCGGTGCTTTCGGCCAACACCGCGCACCGCTTGCTGGGCCTGGCCGAACGCAGCGAACTGATCATCGTCGAGGACGACATCTTCGCCGACTTCGAACTGCAGCCGGCACCGCGGCTGGCCGCGCTCGATGGGCTGTCGCGGGTGATCCACGTCGGCAGCTTCTCCAAGACACTGTCGGCGGCTTCGCGCTGTGGCTACATCGCCGCGCGCCACGACTGGATCGAAGCGGTGACCGACCTGAAGCTGGCGACTAGCTTCGGCGGTGGCCATCTGGCCTCGCAGCTGATGCACATCGCGCTGACCGACAGCGGCTACCGGCGCCACATGCAGTCGATACGTTCGCGTCTGGCTGACGCGCGCCGGCACACGTTGCGGAAGCTGCATGCGCTGGGCATCACTCCCTGGCTGCAGCCGGAAGCCGGCCTGTTCCTGTGGTGCCAGCTGCCCGATGGCCGCGACGCCGCGACGCTGGCGCGACGGTGCCTGCGCGAGGGCGTGGTGCTGGCACCAGGCAACGCCTTCAGCCAGTCGCAGCGCGCGGCCGACTATCTGCGCTTCAATGTCTCGCAGTGCCAGGACCCGCGGATCTGGCAGGTGCTGGCGCGGGCGTTGCGTTGAGCTGGTAATGCGCGACCAGCGCATCCACCACCACGCGTACGCCCGGCAGCTGGCCGCGACGATGCGGCAGCAGCACGCTGGTGGTGACTTCGCCGGCATGCCACGCCGGCAGAACCTGCCGCAGGCGTCCGGTCGCAATCGCCGCAGCGCACAGGCTGTGCGGCAACACGGTGATGCCAAGGCCCGCTTCTGCCGCCGCGATCAGCAGCTGCGACTCATTGCCGACCAGCGCCACCTGCGGCTCCACCTGCACGGTACGGGCGTCGGCACTGTGCAGTGTCCAGCGCGTTGCGTGGCGCGCGGTCAGCAGGCCGGCATGCGCGCGTAGCTGCTCGGGCGTCTCCACTGCCGGCGCGGCTGCCAGGTAGCCCGGGGACGCCACCAGCACGATACGCTCGCTCCCCAGCGAACGTTGCACCAACCCGGAATCGGGCAGTGGACCGAAATGGCTGCGCAAGGCGATGTCGATGCCTTCCTGTGCCAGGTCGATGAAACGATCACTCACTTCAACTTCGATGCGCAGCCGCGGATAGCGTCGAGCCAACGCGGGCAGGCATGCGGCGAGTTCGCCCTGCACCACCGGAATCGAAGCACTGATGCGCACGGTGCCGCTGGGTTCGGCCTGGCGGTCACGGACGATGGCCTCGGCAGCCTCAACCTCAGACAACGCCGCGCGTGCGCGTTCGAAGAACGCCTGACCGACCTCGGTCAGCGCGAAGCGACGCGAACTGCGCTGCAGCAGCCGCACCTCGAGCTGTTCTTCCAGCAGCGCCACGCGCTTGCTCAGGGTCGAGCGCGGCAGGCCCAGATGGCGCCCGCCTGCAGCGAAGCTGCCCTGCTCCACTGCGGTCACGAACAGGGCCAGATCGTTGAGGTTGAGCATGCGCAACGTCCACAGATGTGGACTTCAGGATGCCATTCGTACGGCTTCCGGGGCAATGTCCACGCAGGCACGCTTTCCTCACCCGCCGCATCGCGGCTTGAACCGGAAACCTGCCATGACCCCGATCCTCTTCTACGGCGTGCCCTCGGGCTGCTCGTTCGGCTCCATCGTCGCCCTGGAATGGCTACGCCAGCCGTATCACCTGTGCCGCATCGACATGCCCGGCCAGGTGCAGAGCGAAGACTACCGTCGCCTCAATCCACTGGGTGAAACCCCGACCCTGCGCACCGCGCAGGGCGAACTGCTCAGCGAGAGCCTGGCCATCCTCAACCACCTGGCCGCGAAGGGCATCGCGCAGGGCCTGGGCTTCGCACAGGGCACGCCCGGCTTTGATCGCCTCAACCACCGGCTGGCCTATCTCAACACCAGCTTCTTCGGTGCCTACGCCCCGCTCTGGCATGCGCTGGAACACGACGAGGGCGATGACGGCGAGGCGCTGCGTGCCTATGGCACCACCAAGGTGCGCCACGCCCATCAGGCGCTGGAGCAGATGATCGGCACAGGCCCGTGGCTGCTGGGCGAGCAGCGCAGCTTCGCCGACGCCTACTTCGCCGGCATCGCGCGCTGGAACGATTACCACCAGGTGGTCGACCGTCGCGAGTTCCCCAGGGTGCAGCAGCTGTTCGAGCGCCTGCAGGACGACGCTGGCGTGCAGTTCGCCCACGCCATCGAAGCACAGCGGCCGGCTACCAGCAGCGGTGGCTTCCTCGGCGAGGTGCGGCTGGAAGACGTGCTTGAGGCCGCGGCGGCCTGAGTCCTGCCCTGCTTGTGCGGCGGCGGCGCGCAATGCCCCTTGCGCACCGCGCTACAGTGGTATGTCCTCCGCCGCAGGAATCCGCGCATGTCCACGTTCTCCGACCCGCAGGCGGCAGCCCGCTATGCCGAAGCGCCGCTGCGCCAGGTGCCCGGATTCCTCGCGTTGCAGCAGATGAGCCGCCTGTTGCTGGCCGAACACGTTCCCGCACAGGGCCGCGTGCTGGTACTCGGTGCCGGGGGCGGGCTGGAGCTGAAGGCTTTTGCCGAGGCGCAGCCGGGCTGGCAGCTGCTGGGCGTGGACCCGGCTGCACCGATGCTGGCCCTGGCCAAGCAGACACTGGGCCCGTTGAACGCACGCGTCGAATTGCTGGAAGGCTACATCGACGATGCCCCGGACCTGCGCTTCGATGGGGCCAGCTGCCTGCTGACCCTGCACTTCCTCGACGCCGCGCAGCGCCTGCACACGCTGCGCGAGCTGCACCGGCGCCTGCAGCCCGGCGCGCCGCTGGTGGTGGCCCACCACAGCGTGCCGCAGGATCCGGCCGGCAAGCTGCGCTGGTTGCAGCGCTACGCAGCGTTCGCCGAAGCCTCTGGCGTTGCCCACGCCGATGCACAGCGCGCGATCGAGGCCATTGCCGAGCGGCTGCCGCTGCTGGCCCCGGAACAGGAAGTGGCGCTGCTGCAGGAGGCCGGCTTCGACGGCGTGGAGCTGTTCTATGCAGGCTTCAGCTTCAAGGGCTGGGTGGCGTACGCCGGGTGATGCCTACGGCACCACGGTGATGCCGATGCGCTGCATCAACAGCGCCACCTGCTGCACGTCCAGCGTGGCACCGCGCAGGTTGGTGCTGCGCAGGTCCAGCTCGCCCAGCTCGGAGTTGGTCAGGTCGCAGTCGGTGAAGTTGGCACTGTTCCAGTCAATGCCCTCGAACTGGCCGCCGGACAGGTCCGAGCCGGCGAAGCTGGCGCCGCTGACGTTCGCACCGTCCCAGCGGTTCTCCCACAGTTCGCATTTCTCCAGCGTGACCCGCGAGAAATTGGCATAGCGCAGGTTCGACTTCTTGATGAACGCGCTGCAGAACCAGCTGCGCGTGGTGATCTGGTTCATGAAGCTGGCGTTGCTGAAATCCGCGCCCTGCGCACGGCACTCGCTGATCTCCAGGCCCAGTGCCTTGATGAAATTGAAATGGCACATGCTGATGTCGCAGCTGCGGAAGCTGGCTTCCTTCAACGTAGCGCCGTTGAAACGGCAGCCGCTGCGACTGTCGGCGTCGTAGAAGCTGCAGTTGATGAACTCGGTGGCGGTCAGGTCCACGCCTGAAAAATCGCACTCGTGGAACTGCTGGTCGACCACTTTCTGGCCGGTGTACTGGTCCGCGCCGATGCGCAGCTTGCGGTGAACGGTGGGGGACATCGTGGATTCCTTGCCAAACGCCACGCCATGATGCCGGGCCGCGGGGGCAATCCACAGACACGGCCGCGGCCAGATTCACCGGCAGTCCAGTTGACCTGTGCCCACACGGGTCAAATGCACGTTGTTGCACGTTGATGCACGAACGTGCAGACTTGCAGCATGAACTCCGATCCCAGCCCCCTCCCCGCCCAGCGCACCCGGCAGATCCTGGAGGAACTGCGCCAGCAGGGCCGCGTGGTCGCCGCCGAGCTGGCGCGCCGCTATGCCGTCTCCGAAGATTCGATCCGCCGCGACCTGCGCGAACTGGCCGCACAGGGCCTATGCCAGCGTGTCTACGGCGGCGCCGTGCTGCCACCACCCAAGGAACGCCCGCTGCGCGAACGCCTGACCCGCGACCGCGGCGACAAGGCCGAGCTGGCCGCCCGCGTCTGCGCATTGCTGCAACCCGGCCAGGTCGTACTGCTCGATGCCGGTTCAACCAATCTGGTGATCGCCCAGCAGTTGCCGGCCGCCCTCGGCCTGACGGTGATCACCAATGCGCCACAGATCGCCACCGCCGCCAGCCTGCTTGATGGCACCTCGGTGCAGTTGATCGGCGGCCGCCTGGCCAGCGGTGGCGGCGCGGTCGGTGCCGAAGCACTGGCCCAGGTGCAGCGCCTGCGCGCCGATGTGTACCTGCCCGGCCCCTGCGCGGTGGACGGCGACACCGGCGTGTGGGCAATGGATGCGGAAGAAGCCACGCTGAAGCGCGCGATGGTCGCGTGCAGCAGCCGCGTCATCGTTGCCGCCACCACTGAAAAGCTCGGTGCCCGCGGCCACTGGCAGATCGCCAGCCTGGACGAGATCGACGACCTGGTGCTGACCACCACCGCGCCGCCCGCATTGGCGGCACGCTTCCGCGCCGCCGGCATCGCGGTGCACCCCACTCCCCCCTGACCGTACCGCTCATGTCCCTTGCCAACCGCGCGCGTGCCGAACAGCACGCGACCCGCGCTGCGTTCTTCATTCCCGGCTTCGCCACCGCGCTGTGGGCCACGCTGGTGCCGTTCGCCAAGGCACGCACCGGGATCAACGACGCCACGCTGGGGCTGGTGCTGCTCTGCCTCGGTGCCGGCTCGCTGCTGGCGATGCCCTTGTCCGGCGTGCTGGCCGCACGCCTCGGTTGCCGCCGGGTGATGGTGGCCAGCAGCCTGCTGATCTGCCTGACCGTGCCCGGCCTGGCCCTGGCGGGTTCGGCCTGGACGCTGGGCCTGGTGCTGTTCGTGTTCGGTGCGGCCGTGGGTGCGATGGACTGCACGATGAACGTGCAGGCCGTCATCGTCGAGCGCGAAGCACGGCGAGTGATGATGTCTGGCTTCCATGCTTTCTTCAGCATCGGCGGCTTCCTCGGCGCGGCCACCATGACCGTGCTGCTGTCCGCACAGTTGCCGCCCTTGGCATCGGTGCTGATCGGTGTCGGCACCATGCTGCTGGTGACGCTGTTGTCGGCGACGTACTGGCACAGCGAACGCATGCCACACGACACACCGATGCTGGCCCTACCGCATGGCATCGTGCTGTTCATCGGCGTGCTGGCGTTCGTCGCCTTCCTCGGCGAAGGTGCGATGCTCGACTGGAGCGCGGTGTTCCTCAGCGATATACGTCGCGTCGATGCCAGCCTGGCAGGCATCGGCTATGTGACCTTCACCCTGACCATGACGGTCGCGCGCCTGTTCGGCGATGCACTGGTGGCACGCGTGGGCCGCCAGCGCGCGATCGTGTTCGGCGCGCTGCTCGCCGCTGCCGGCGTGCTGGTGCTGACCCTGGTCACGCCGTGGCAGATGTCGTTGGCCGGATACGTGCTGGTCGGCCTCGGCTGCGCCAACATCGCGCCGGCGCTGTTTTCGCTGGCCGGCCATCAGAACCGCATGCCCGGTGCACTGGCGATCACGGCCGTCTCTACGCTGGGCTTTGCCGGCATCCTTGCCGGACCGGCGTTGATCGGCTTTGCCGCCAATCATTTCGGTCTGATTGCTGCGTTCATCGGCGTGGCCACGGCCTTGTTGCTGGTGGCCGTGTCCACACGTTGGCTGCGGGTTTAGTCCAAGGCATCAGCTCCGCCTGCGCCGCAGCTTCATCCGCAATCGTCGATAGCCGATCACTGTCGCCGTGGCACACAACGCGGTGCCGACAGCGCTCAGCAGCAGCAACACCGCCAAACGGGCACCTTCCTGGCGCAGCATCGCCGGCAGGTCCCAGCTGTGCAGGAAGTAGAACAGCCAGCGCCCGAGCCGCTCACGATGCCCCATCGTCAGCAACAGATCGCCGGTCGCCAGGTCGAGATAGACGCGTGTCGCCTCGGCATCACCGAAATCCACCACTGCCACTGGGAAGCGACGTACCGCTGCACCATTCATGGCCTCGGGCGCACGCGGGTAGAAGTACGCATCCGCTGCATGCTGCACCACGAAACCCTGCATGGGTGCAGCGGACAGCGCACGTGCCCTCTGCTGCAACCACGCGGTCGGCAGCCACCGTGCGACATGCAGGTGCCCATTGCCGCCGGACACGATGCGCGTATCACCCCGCCCGTCCAGCAACACCGCGAACAGCTCACCACCGATCCGTCGCCACTGGATCTCCACCGGCTGGAAGCGGGCAGCTTCGGCCACCGCCAGAAGCTTCGCAGGATCACCCAGCGCACCATCGACCGCCACCGCGCCGCCACGGTAGTGCTCAACATCGATCGCTTCACCCGTACTGCTGAATACACCCAATGGGTTCATCGACATCAGCCCGCTGAAAATCCAGGTGAACACGAACGCTGCAACACACAATCCAATCAGATGGTGCCAGCGCATCCACGGCTCGACGTACGGCGTCTTCGCACCGGAACGATAGTGCCCACGGAAACGCCAGCGCCATACGCCCACCACGATGCCGCTGATCGCCACCAGCGTGCACAGCGCGGACAGCGCGATCACCACCCACGTCCACACCGGATCCACCGACTGCATGCGCAGGAAGTACAACCAGTGCAGCCAGGCGCCCACATAGTTCCAGCGCTGCTGCACATGCGGGGCGTCCAGCACGACTTCACCGGTACGCGAGGACACATACAGGTCGCCCGGCTGCGCGCCACCCACCTCGACGCGATACAGCGGTCGATGCACATCCAGTGCGCGCGAATGCGTCCAGCGGTCCTCCTCCACGCGCGTCGCACCCACGAAGGCCTGGCCACCCGCGAACTGTGCGGCGGATGCTTCAGCGCGCTGTGCCGAGACCGGCAGCAGGGCCTGGCCGGTATATGCCGACCAGGCCCCCACGCGGTTGCCACTGCGCACCACATAGGCGGGCTCGCCACGCAGCGTGGTCACCGCCACGCTCTCCGGTTCGGCCTGCACGGCGGCAGGCAGTATCGGCAGCCCCTGCCAACCGCGGGCACCACCCAGCGCCGGCAACGCCGCCAACCGCTCACCGGGTGTCAGCTTTGGGTAACCGATGAACAGCATCACCATGCCGCTGACGAACCACAGCAGCATCAGCAGGCATCCGCCGATGCCCAGCCAACGATGCACCAGGTACGTCCAGCGCTTGGCGGTGGATCGCAATGTCATCGCCAGCGTCCTCAGAAGCGATGGTCGACGGTGAACTCGACGCGCCGGTCCGCACCCAGCAGCCACTGCGTGCTGGTGTAATACGCGGTGGCGTAGTACGCCTTGTCGAACACGTTGAACAGCCGCGCGGACAGCTGCGTGCGCGGTGCCGCCTGCCAGGTCAGTGCCAGGTCGGTGGTGCTGTAGCCGGGCAGTTCCAGCGTATTGGCGTTGTCGGCGTAGCGCTTGCCGACGTAACGCACGCCCCCCGCCGCACTCCAATCCGGTGCGAACTGCCAGCTCAGCCACATACTGGCCAGGCGCTCGGCTACGTTCGGCGGCACGTTGCCGTCGCGCGACACCAGCACCGCCGGCGAACCCGTGGATTCCAGGAAGTCCTCGAACTCGGCCTTCAGCACCGTCGCATTGGCATCGAGCGACCAGTGCGGCGCGACGTTCCAGTTCAACGACGCTTCAACACCGCGCGAGGTCTGCGCGCCCACCTGCACCCGACGATCCGGCACCAGCGGATCACGGCTGAGCAGCCCGGTCTTGCGGATGCGGTACGCCGCCAGCGTCCACTCGCCGCCGTCGAAGGCCTGCTTCAGGCCAACTTCGATCTGCCGACCCTTGGCCAGGTCAAAGGCCGCGTTGGCCGGGCTGATCATCAGCAGGCCACTGACCGGGTCCGCCGCTTGCGAGTACTGCGCATACAGGCTCAGCGTCGGCTGCAGCGCGAATACCGTGCCTGCACGCCAGCCGGTGCTGCTGTAGGTCTTCGAGAACGCGTTCTGCCCGCTGATCAAATCGGTGCGATCAATGCGCGCGCGGTCGTGGCGCAGGCCACCCAGCACCGACCAGCGCTCGCTCAGCGCCAGCCGGTCCTCCACGAACAGCGCGTACTGCTCGGCACGGTTACGGTAGCGCGGCAGGTTCGGCGCGTCGCTGGCGAACTGGCCCGGCACCGGATCGAACGGATCGACCGGGCCCGAGCTGCCGGCATAGGTGTTGTTGGTGTGCTTGAAGTGCGCGCGGTTGGCATCCATGCCCACCGCGAAGTTGTTCGCCCAACCGCCCACATGGCCCTGCACACGCAGCGTCGAGGTCAGTCCGGTCTGGTCCTGGTTGTGGGTGATCTCGGTATTGCCCGAGCGATCAATCAGGCCGGTAGCGCGGTTGTAGACATAGGCCTCGGCATTGCGCCAATCGCGCTGGCTGTCGATCTGATAAACCCGCGTGCGCCATTCAACGTTCGCGTTCGGCGTCCACAGCGCATCGAGCTGGGCCCAGCGGTCGCGGAAGCGGATCTCGCTGTCGTCCACGTTGTAGTTGCGGCGGCGTAGCGCCTCCAGCTGGCGGCCGTCGACCAGCGGCGTGCCGAAGTAGCGCATCGGTTGCTGGTAGCCCTGCGCATGGGTGAGCGTCAGCTGCAGGTCCGCACGCGGCTGCCACAGCAACGCACCGGAGAACGTCGCATCGTTGTTGCGGCCACGGTCGACCCAGCCACCGCTGTAGTTGCCACTCAGATCCAGCCGGTAGGCCAGCTCGGGGGTCAGCGCGCCACCACTGCCGAAACCCAGGCGCGCGGTGTCCTCGCTGCCCACGGTCACGCTGATCTCGTTCTCGATGGCCCCGCGCGAGGGCTTCTTCGGCACGATGTTGATCACGCCGCCGATTGCACCGTCGCCATGGATGACCGACGCCGGGCCGCGCAGCACTTCGATGCGCTCGATCGACCAGGTATCGAACGGGAACGTGATTCCCACGCCGCCGTACTGGCGCAGCCCATCGTACAGCCGCATCACCGAGGCACCGTCGGTGAAGCCGCGGCTGGACAGCGCACTCAGGCCATTGCCCGGATGCGGCATGGCACTGATCGCACCCGCCCGGCTGATCGCATCGTTGAGGTTACTGTCGCCGCGCTGCTCCAGCTGCTCGCGCGAAATGACCGTCAGGCTGGCCGGTGTCTGCAGCACGCTCAGGCCCAATGCAGAGCCTGCGCTGGCAGTGGAGGACAGCTCGCCGCTGCGGGTGTCGACCACCCGCACGGTCTCCAGCGTGGTCGGGGGTGCCGCGTCGGCGGCAAGCAGGGGCGCAGCATGCAGGAGCAGCGCGCACAGGACAGGCAGCGTCGCCCGGCGCAGGCACGCGGGGTTGGGGTTCGTTTTCATTTTTTCACGGCATGCAAGGCCACCCCGCAATGGCAGGGCAGCAATCAGAAAGGGACAGACACGCGCGTGCGGGCACCGGCCGTAGCCGGCAACCTCATGGAAGAACGTTCAATGCAGCGCGCGTGCGGCTCAGGCAGCCATCAGTGCCGGCGGTCCACGCGCGCCCAATGTGCCGCTGATCCGTTGCGGCAACGCCCGCACCGCGCCGCGCAGTGCGCGGCACACCGGTGCCATCGGCGCCAACAGCAGCACGGCCGCCACCAGCAGGGTGATCAGCCGTGCAGCGATCAGGCAGTAATCGCAGTCCACGCCCATCTCATGATCGGCGTGTGGGTCGGCGGGCGGCTTCTTCGTGGCCCCGCCGTGCGGCATCGCCATCGCGTGATGGTCGTGGTGCCCTTCCATCGCGTGCTGTGCATGCTCTGCGTGCATCGCATGGTCCATGGCCGCCACCGGCGCAGCGGCAGCCACGTGACCGTGCGCCAGCCAGCGGCTCACCAGCGGGGCGAGCAGCACCAGCAGCATGGCAAGCCATGCCAGGGCCTGGAACCGGCGGTGGAGGACAGAACGGCGCACGCCACCATTCTACGGGGCCACGGCCAACCTTGGACCGCGTTCAGGGTAGGCCCAGCGATGGTGCGACGTTATGACGCAGCCTCGGACTCACGCGCGCTTCGTCGCCTGCAGGGGACGGAAGGCAACCGCTCCGGCCCTTCCGTCCCCCTCGAGGGTCTAGAAGCGCGCAGGCTGCCGCACCGCCCTCTCCAGGAACATGACGCCGGCCTGCAGGCTGTTGCGGGCGTTCTCCAACCAGCGCTCCGGATCGGCCACCGCAAACCGTTCCTGTGCATCCACATCACCCGACTCGGTCAGGTCGGCCAGTTGCAGATGGATGTGGTTCTCCACCAGGCTCACCAGCACGGCGAGTTCGGCCGACAATCCGGCGATGCGTTCGGTGAAGCCAGCGTCGTTGCTGTTCAGAGACATGTCCCCTGTTCCTATGCGTTGCGGTGTTGATGGATGGCTTCAAAACGCTCGGCACAGGCTGGCCCGCAGAACAACCTGGCCGGATCGTTATCGAAGTCTTCGCTGCAGTCCGGGTTGTGGCATTCCCCAATGGGTGTGAGAGGAGCAACGTTGCTGGCCCGCATTGCGTGCCGGGCCAATGCGCGTTGCAGATGGCGCGCTTCCAGATCCTGCGCTTCGTCGATGGTGTCCGTCATGCCAGCCGTATTTTATCGGGGGGTGGTCGCACCGATTGAGAACGCCGCAGCGGGCGTGGACGACACCGGCTCGGCATCGGATCGGCGTTCGCGCTCGCAATGGATTTCAAGCATGCAGGCTCCTTGTGCGTGGGTGCCCCATGGGGCGATGGAGTGAAACGAAGGACCGTCTCGGACGGCGACCGCATCATCGGGAAAACGGTTCTCGCCAACTGCGACGCAACGTCGCGCAAACGCCGATCTGCGGACGTCATCGCATATCCATTGCAGATGGATCGCCCCCTTCGCGAAGGAAAGGGGATCAAAGGTGATGCAAGGTGTTGCGGAAAAGAAACATTTCCGACACCATGATGGCGCAATCACCATCCATCTCATCCTGAACACATCGCCGCGGTCTGCCACGCGTGGCGCGCATACGGCGGCCATGGCGCAGCGCATTGGCCACCATCGGCTGCGGTGGACCGATCCACGTTCCAAGGAGCTCCGCCGAATGCACACACCGCATCCAGCGCAGGACATTGTTCCGGCGTTCCTACAGGCCATGCACGCGCACGGCATCGTGCCCGATGCGCGCGGGCGAGACGCGCTCAATGCCGACGGCGCGCTGGTGCGCTTCCATGTCGAGGGTGACCGCCGTGGTACGCGCAACGGCTGGGCCGTCCTGTTCGGAGATCACGTGCCCGCCGGTGAGTTCGGCAGCTGGCGCACCGGTGCCCGCCACGCCTGGTGCGCGAAGGCCGCCAGCGCATTGACGGTGGCCGAGCAGCGCAGCATCCGCCAGCGCCAGGATGCGGCACGCATCGAACGGGAGCAGCAGCAACGCGGACGTGAGGAGGACGCCGCGAAAGCGGCGAACGTGTTGTGGAATCGCGCCCTGCCTGCAGAAGCCAACCACCCTTATCTCGTGCGGAAGGGTATCCAGGCGCATGGCCTGCGCGTGTCGGCCTGGCCGATACGCAACAGCCAGGGACTGGTGTTCCGTCATATCGCGAACGCGCTGCTGGTGCCGGTAATGAACGCCACCGGCCGGATCGTATCGTTGCAGGCCATCTTTCCTCGCCCGGACCCGGTACTCGGACGGGACAAGGACTTCCTTTACGGGGGCCGCAAGCTGGGCTGCTTCCATGTCATCGGCACACCGCTGCCCGGTCAGCCGATCGGCATCGTCGAAGGCTACGCCACCGCAGCATCCATCCATCAAGCCACAGGCTGGTGCGTGGTGGTCGCTTGGGACGCCGGCAACCTGGCGGCAGTCGCCCGTGCCTGGCGCGACGAAATGCCTGATGCCTCGTTCGTCCTGTGTGCGGACAATGACCAATGGACCCGGCAGCCGCTGGACAATCCTGGTGTCACGCTGGCCACCCGCGCCGCCGCTGACATCGGCGCGCGCGTGGTATGGCCCGAATTCTCCGCGTTGCAGGGCGAGGATGATCGCCCGACCGACTTCAATGACCTGCACCTGCGCGAGGGGCTGGACGCACTGCGCGCCCAGCTGCAACCCGCGCCCGTCGCCGCAATGGGCCTCGACAGCACGGGCGATGGCCCGCAGCCATCGACCAACGCCCGCTACCAGGTGCCGGGCAACCTGTCCGCATTCGATGCCTTCACTCCATTTCCAGACACCAGTGCACGCGGCCGGCCGCTGCCTACTGCACGCAACCTGGCCGAACTGTGCCGGCGCACCGGCGTGACCGTGCGCTACAACGTCATCCGCAAGGACCTGGAAATCCTGGTGCCGGGACTGCAGAGCACGGTGGACAATGCCAAGGAAGTGGCCGCCGGCGAAGTGATGGACTGCATGCATCGCGCTGGCATGGCCGTTGCCAGCTTTGAAACCAACCTGTGCCAAGTGGCCGAGGCCAACCCCTACAATCCCGTCGCAAGCTGGATTGCATCACGGCCCTGGGACGGCCAGTCCCGCCTGCAGGCGTTCTTCGACACCGTGCAGGAGGCCCAGCCTACGCGCATGGCCGACGGCCGCGTCCTGAAGGAGGTGCTGATGCGGCGCTGGCTGATCTCCGGCGTGGCGGCGGCGTTTGAACCGGATGGCGTGGTGGCGCGCGGTGTACTGACCTTCGTCTCGAAGCAGAACCTGGGCAAGACGCGCTGGGCCCGGCAGCTGGCACCAGCGGAGCTGCAGCTGATTGCCGACGGCGTGGTGCTCGATCCAGCCAACAAGGACAGCGTCAAGCAGGTCATTTCCAAGTGGATCGTGGAGCTGGGCGAAGTGGATGCCACCTTCCGCCGCACTGATATCGCTGCGCTGAAATCGTTCATCTCACGTAGCCACGATGAGATCCGTCGCCCCTACGCGCGCACCGAATCGCGTTATGCACGCCGAACGATCCTGTTTGCCAGTGTCAACGACGAGCGCTTCCTGCGCGATGCCACCGGCAACACCCGGTGGTGGACCGTGCACGCGGTGGCGTTGGGCGAACCGGCCCAGATCGACATGCAGCAGGTGTGGGCCGAGGCCCACGCGTTGTACGGCGATGGCGAAACCTGGCATCTGTCGGCTGAAGAGCTGGACGCGTTGAATGCAACCAACAGCGAGCACGAGCCGATCTCGCCGATTGCCGAGCTGATCGACCGCCACTTCGACTGGTCCGTCCCCGCCTCGCACTGGAGTGCGCAGTACCGTGCCACCGAGATCGTGATCGCAGTAGGCATCGATAAGCCGAATCGCCGCGAGGTGAACGAGGCCGCCGCATATGTGGTCAAGCGCCATGATGTGCGGACGAAAGTGGTTGGCAAGGAGCGGGCCAAGGTGTGGTTGATGCCACCGCGCAAGCTCAGCTTCGCCGGACACGAAGCGGGTCCCTTCTGATACCCCCTGCCCGCGATGGCCTTCATCAGCCGCGACAACTCCGGCTGACGCTTCATCGATCAGGATGAATGTAGATGAAAGGTGTTGACTAAGGAGCCAGGCGATGGCAAGATGCCCGAATCGGCCTTGCCGCCTCCCAGGAGCGCTTCCGCCATGCCCGAGCCCCGACTGCATGCCTTTGAAGGTGAGCAGCTGACCGTCCAGCAGATCCACCAGCGGGTGCCGGTGCTTTCGCAACGCACCATCCGCGACCACCTCGCCGCGGGGCGCCGCACGCGTACCGCCATGCTGAGCTTTGACCCAGCCGCAGCGGCGGCCCGCGGTGGCCGTATGACCCAGCGCCTCCTCCGCGCTCGCGACACGACCCGTCGCGATCCCTGACCTGCCGGCACCTGTCCCCCCCTCCAGGAGTAGATTCCGCGTGATCCCCGCCTCCCTCGACAATGGTCATCGCATCATCGCCAACACGCTGGCCGCGTTCCGTGCCGGCTCCGCGCTGGGCAGCGTTGCGCTGCGCCCCTGCCCCGAGGCGCCACTGCCGCTCTACATCGGCATCGCAGGCAGCAATCGCGCAGGCAAGGACACGCTCGCCAATGGACTTGCGTCGGCGCTGGGGCTGCCCTGTGACAGTTTTGCCGCCCCCTTGCGCCAGTTCGTAGCCGCCATCCTCGGGCTGACCGTGCGCGAACTGGACAGCCACAAGGAAGTCGCCATCGATTGGCTGGCCGAACTCACCCCACGCCACCTGATGCAGACTGCCGGTACCGAATGGGGGCGTGACCGCGTCCATCCCGAGCTGTGGGTGCGCTCGCTGTTCGCACGTCTGCCCGAGGGCGGGCTGGTAACCGACGTCCGCTTCGCCAATGAGGCCCGCGCGATCCGGCGTCGTGGTGGTGTCGTGATCCACGTCAACCGCCCGGGCCATGGCAGCAGCGACCCTCATGCCAGCGAGCAGCCGCTGCCGCGTGAGCTGGTCGACATCGAAGTCGACAACGATGGCACCCCGGCCGATCTGGTCCGCAGATCGCTGGAACAGTTGCTTTCACGCGGTGTGATCTGATGCGGAAGACGGGCCTGCCATCCGGTCCATCCCCTGAACCCATTGCAGGCTCCGACCCATCAACGGCGAAAATGATGTAAGGTCATCCCCCATCACCGACGACACCTGTCGTCACCCTGCATCCCCAACCCATTTCGCAAAGAGGAAACGCCATGGAGGTCGAACAGTTCACGTCGACGCGCCTGAAGGCCATCGAGTTGTTCAAGTCCCAACCCAAGGGAGGCAAGGACATCGTGAGCCTGGATGCGATCTTCATCTCGCTGTGCTCGCTGGCCAGGATCCCGACCGACACCGGCAACGCAGCACGGACCGTGGCCCGCCCCGGCAGCCAGCAGCCTCCAGCCCCCTGGTTCATCGAAACCCTCGCCGCCCTGAAGGGCAAGGGTGAGTCGGTCACCGTGGCACGCTTTCTGATGTTCGCCAACCGCTTCCCGGTCAAGCGCATGGACCAGGTCAACGCGGCGCGCTGGTTGCGGGACGCAGGCTACATTCCGCGCAAAACCGGTGGCAACCTGGTGTTCGACCTTTGATCCACGCCCTGCTGCAGTCCTGAAGCCCCGGCATTGTCCGGGGCTTTTTCGTTTCAGGGCCTGTCACGCGCGCGGGCGTGTCCCAGATCGTCCTCGCCTTGTACTCGCCCGCCCACCTGCACTGCCGCTGCTTCCGCCCGATGAGGACAGTGAGTACAGGAATACGGGAAACATCGGCGTGCTCTGTAAGCAGCGACAGGATGTCGCGCCGGCAGATCATCGTCCTCACCCGTCCTCGGCACGCTGATGAACGCCTTCAGCACGCCAATTCGAAAGTGGATGAAAGGTGTTGACCAATCCAGCGGGATGGCAACAGTGGAGATCAATGCCACTGACCACATCCTGCATGAACGCCCTGCCCGACAGCATCCAGACTCTGGCCGAGGTCATCGGCGAATCCGCGGCCCTCACGCTGGTGCGTGCGTGGCCGCCGACTACCTCCGCTGCCACCGGTCGCCACCGCGTCATCCTCTACGTCCCTTCGACATTGCCGGACCGGCATCGGCTGATCGACATCCTCGGCCGTGACGTCGCGCAACGCCTGGTCGCGCACTTCGGTGGGGAACTGCTGTTCCTGGCCTCCTGCTTCGCCGCCGGCGCGCACGAACGTCGCGAGCGGATCGCACGTGCCGTCGCCAGCGGCATGCCGCGTGACCATGTTGCGCGTGAGTTCGGCGTCTCGCAGACCACCATCAAGCGCGCTCTGCGCGATGCCCGCTCGGCGCCCGCGACTGCGGTCCATCCGGCCGTACTCAAGGGATACGCGCGCGCATGAACGAGAGCGACCTGTTGGCCGGCGTGCCGGATTGGGCCAAATACCTGGGAGGAACCTCGGGCGTGCTGATCGCGGTGTCGCTGTGGCTGCGCCAATGGCTGTCGTCGGCCAAGGTCGACCGTACCGCCGATGAGGCTACCAGCAATACCCTGCGTACCCTGCAGGAGCAGCTCGCCGCCGAGCGGATCCGCGCCGATGGACTGATGCACGAACGCGAGGCCATGGCCCAGGAGATCGGGCAGCTACGCGGTGAAGTCAGCGCCCTGCGTGCCCAGATCGCCCAGCAGAGCGTACAGATAGACGCCCTGCTGGCCCTGGTGCGCAAGCAGCCGGGAGCCGTGGCATGACCGCCGTCGCAGCCAGCGCCCTCGGTGGCGCCAACGTCGCCGCGTTCCTGGACATGCTGGCCGTGTCCGAGGGCACCGACACTCCCGGCCAGCGTTCGCGTGATCGCGGCTACGACGTCATCGTCGGCGGCCAGCTGTTCACCGACTACCGCGACCATCCCCGCGAGCTGGTGTCGCTGCCACGCTATGGCATCAAATCCAGCGCCGCCGGCCGCTACCAGTTCCTGCGCAGCACCTGGGATGATCTGCGCACGCGACTGGGCTTGCCCGACTTCGGTCCCGTTTCGCAGGACCGCGCGGCTGTCGCGCTGCTCAAGCAATGCGGTGCCTACGAGTTGATACGGCTCGGTCGCTTCGACGCCGCCGTCACCGCGGCACGGCGCATCTGGGCGTCGCTGCCCGGCGCCGGCTACGGGCAGAAGGAGCACGCACTGGAAACACTGCGCGCAGCGTACCGTGCCGCCGGCGGAGCCCTGCAGTGACTCCCGGGGCACTGAAGCTGGGCATCGGGCTGCTGGTTCTTGCCGGCAGCCACGCGAGCTGCGCCTGGCTCGGATGGACCTTGCGCGACCGCAGCGCGGACCTTGCCGCTGCCACTACCCGGGCAGCGCAGCAGGAGGCCCGCACCGATGCAGTCCAGCGCGCGCACCAGCATGCCCTCGCCAACAGCGCTGCAGGCGCGCAGGCCGAATCACAGCGCCTGGCCCATTACGCCCGGCACACCGAACAGTTCAACACCCTGCAACGGGACATCGAGACCCATGCCAAGACTCCTGGTCGTGATCGCGGCGACGCTGACGCTGAGTTCGTGCGCATCTGGCGCGAGGCCAACGCCGGCCACGCCCTGCCGCGCTGAGCTCAGCATCGCGCCTGCCCAACTGCTTCCCCCGCCCCGCCTGCCGGACCTGCACGCAGCCAGCGATGACGCGCTGCTGCGCAATCACGTTGCGGTCGCACGCCAGTACCACGCACTTGCCGACCAGCTGAGTGCGCTGCTGTGCAGCCTCGGCAGCCAACGCGGCATCACCATCAATGGCGCCGCGCCGGCAGCACCCGCCGACTGCGGCAGCGGCGCCACTCCCACGCACTGAGCCTGCCGGATACGGCCACGCCTGCAATGCCACCCCACCACGGTGATGGCAACACTGGCAGCAGACCGCGCGCGCCACACAGGCCACACCCTTCTTCCCTTCCCTGCATGAGCTGACATGGCGAACGATCCCTTCCCTCCCACGCTCGATCCGCTGATTGCCGCGATCGAAGCCGCAATCCGCGCACGCTTTCCGGGGTTTGCAAGCGTCGAGTTCCATCGCGATGCCAACGCTGAGGGCATGCCACTGCCGGCCTGCCTGCTGGCGATGACCCGCTGTGACCGCAGCAGGGACAACAATGACGGCAGTGGCCTTCTGCAGGCCACCCTGCGCTTCGAAGCACGCATTGCGCTGCCGGCGACCGAAGCAGACACGGCCATTCAGCTGCGCAACGCGGCCCTCGCCCTGGCCACCTGGCTGCACCAGCTCGGCCGCTTTCCCGGCGTGGCCAGTGGTGCGATCGATGTGATCGCAGCCTTGCCAGAAGACCCCGCGGCGGCACAGCCGGGCCTGCGCACCTGGATCGTTGAGTGGTCACTGCCGGTCGCGCTGGGCGACAACCGCTGGGACGACACTGGCGGCGTAGTGCCGCAGGCGTCCTACAGCTTCGCGCCGGAGATCGGCCGCATCCATGAGTCCCGCTACCAGCCGTTGCCGGAGCGCACACCATGAGCGCCGAACATGCGCGGTTGATCGGCAACCTGCTGATGATCGGTGTGGTACGCGAACTGGACGGGGCAAACGGACGCGTTCGCGTCGATGCCGACGGCATGCTGACCGACTGGATTCCGTGGCTGGAACGCCGTGCGGGACCGGGCGTACGCACCTGGTGCGCACCCGAACCCGGCGAGCAGGTCGTACTGGCGTGCCCCTATGGCGACCCGGGCCAGGCGCTGGTACTCGGCAGCCTGTACCAGGACCGTTTTCCGCCGCCGGCCGACTCGCGCCTGCGGCAGTGCACCGAGTTCGCCGACGGCAGCATCGTCGAGTACGACCAGGAAACCACCACGCTCAACGTCCATGTCGGCAGCGGCAAGGTCATTGTCACCTGCGCGAATGCACAGGTGATCGCCAGCGAATCGATCGTGCTCGATACACCCTCGATCAAGGCGACCGGCGATCTGGATGTCAGCGGCGCGATCAGCGCCGGCAAGGACATCAGCACACCAAGCGAGATCAAGGCCGGTGCCATCGGGCTGAAGGCACACACGCACACCGCGCAGGGCCCAACCGCCCCGACCACGCCGGCGCAGGCCTGAGCGGCCACGCCTGCAATGCCCTGAAAACCCGCACTCCACGACGATAGAGGCCATGCGAGGAATCGACGCCAACACCGGCAAATCACTGGATGGGCTCGCCCATCTGCAACAGTCCGTGCGTGACATTCTCACCACGCCCCTTGGCTCCCGCGTGCTGCGTCGCGAATACGGTTCACGCGTGTTTGAACTGATCGATGCGCCGACCAACCGCTCGCTGCGCATGGACCTGATTGCGGCCACCGTCGACGCGCTCGCGCGATGGGAACCGCGTCTCCACGTCGAGAACGTCGACGTCTCCCTCCCCGCCCCCGGCGTGATGATCCTGGCAGTGACCGGGATCCACCTGCCGGACGGCGAGGCCATCACCATCGAAGGAATCGAGGTTCGCTAACCGTGGCATCCGGCTCGTTCACCAGTGTCAATCTATCCCAGCTGCCTGCCCCGGCGGTCATCGAAGTGCTCGATTTCGAAGCCATGTTCGATGAATCGCTGACCGCGCTGCAGGCCCTGGATCCCACCTTCGACGCGCTGCTGCCGTCGGACCCGGCCTTCAAGATCCTCGAGGTCTGCACCTACCTGCGCCTGCTCGATCGCCAGCGTGTCAACGACGCAGCGCGCGGCGTGATGCTGGCTTATGCCGGTGGCAGCGACCTGGACCACCTCGCCGCGATCTTCGGCGTCGTCCGCCAGGTGCTCGACCCGGGCAAACCGCAGGAAGGCATTCCACCGCGATATGAAAGCGATGAGGACTTCCGCCGCCGCATCCAGCTGGGCCCGGAAGGGTTCAGCGTGGCAGGACCGGAAGGTGCCTATGTATTCCATGCCCTGAGCGCGGACCCGCGGGCGCTCGACGCCAGTGCGACCAGTCCAGCTCCTGGCGAAGTGGTGGTCTCGGTGCTGTCGCGCGAAGCGGATGGAACCGCCAGCCAGGGCCTGCTCGACATCGTCGAGGCGAAGCTGAGCGCGGACGACGTGCGACCGCTGACCGACCATGTGTCGGTAAAGTCGGCCACGATCATCAACTACACCGTTGACGCTACGCTCTTTACCTTCGCCGGTCCCGACTCCCAAGTGGTGCTGGCTGAAGCACGCACCCGCCTGGACCGCTACATCAGCGAATCGCACCGGCTCGGCCGCGACGTCACCCGTTCGGGTCTGTTCGCCGCCCTTCACGCCGAGGGCGTGCAGCGTGTGGAGATCAGCAGCCCTGCGACGGACATCGTCGTCGATCGTACGCAGGCCACGTACTGCACCCGCATCACACTGATGCATGGCGGCAACGATGAGTGACGCCACCACCCGCGTGATCAGCGCGCGCCTGCGCGGCGCCATCGATGGGCGGAACCGTACCTTCCGTCATCCCGGGGGTGCACTGGCGACCTTGCAGGCGGTGTACCGCATCGATGAGCAAGGGCGGCAGCGCTTGCCTGATGCTGTGATCAGCGGCGCCACGGCCACTCTGTCGGCCGCACCAGCACCCGGCATGCTGATCGAGGGTGACGCACGGATCGTGGTTCGAGCCGACCACGCTGTGCTGCCCCCAAATGCCACCCACGCCGAACGTGGTTTGGCTCGCGCCATCGTCGCTCGCCCGCTGCCGGTGGACATCACCGCACTGTGGGACGCCGACCGCTGTCCAGCCGCCCTGCTGCCTTGGCTTGCCTGGGCCTTGTCCGTAGATGAATGGAAGGCCTACTGGCCGGAGACAGTGAAGCGAGCGCGCGTACGCACCGCGATCGCCATCCAGCGCCGCAAGGGAACCTGGGGCAGCGTGCGCGATGTCGTCGCCGCTTTTGGTGGTTCGATCCTGATCCGTGAATGGTGGGAAACGCAGCCGCAGGGCGCGCCACACACATTCGAAGCGGTGATGACGATCGCCAATCAGGGCGGCGAAACCGCCACCGCCAAGTTCGTCGACGATGTGATCGGAGAGATCACCCGGACCAAGCCGGTGCGCTCGCATTTCACCTTCACCCAGGGCATGCAGTCCGACGCCACTGTCGGTGCGCTCGCGAGTTCCCATGTCACGGCATTCCGCCGCATCCAACTGATCGGAGAGTAATTCCCGCATGCGCTTGAAAATCACCGACGCTGGCTTCGCCAAGCTGGTCAACACGTCGAACACCGGTACCAACGCCGTCCTGGTCACGCAAGTCGGCCTGACGTCCACCGCCTTCACACCTTTGCCAGAGCTAACGACGCTTCCTGGTGAAATCAAGCGCCTGGCGACGTTCGGTGGCCAAGCAGTAGGCGACGACACCGTACACGTCACCATCCGCGATGACACTGTTTCCGCATACAGCCTACGCGGCTTCGGCCTTTACCTGGCTGACGGCACGCTGTTCGCCACTTATGGCCAAGCCGATCCGATCATGGAGAAGACGTCCGAATCGATGTTGCTGCTGGCAACCGATACCCGCTTCAGCGAGATCGACGCCACGCAGATCCAATTCGGAAACGCGGAATTCATCTACCCCCCTGCAACCACTGAGGTACGGGGCGTGGTCGAGCTGGCCACCAGCAGCGAAGCTGAAGAAGGTGCGGAGAGCGAGCGCGCCATCACGCCGCGCGGCCTGCGCGCCTTCATCGACAAGCGTTTCGGTGCATCTGCGCCGAGCACGTTCGTGCGCACCCTGTTGTCGATCGCCACCGATGCTGCATTCCGATCGGCGCTAGGCCTGAAGTCCGCGGCACTGAAAGACGAGGGCGCCGACAAGGGTCTCGATGCCGATCTGCTCGATGGCCGCCATGGCACTCATTACCTGGACTGGCGAAACATGACCGGCGTTCCGTCCAGTGTGCACGTGCCCGGCCAGGTGATCATGTTCGCGGGCTCCGCCGCCCCCAACGGGATGCTGCTGTGCAATGGCGCTGCTGTGCCACGTGCCACGTATCCTGCGTTGTTCGCCGCCATCGGTACACGATATGGATCCGGCGATGGCACGACGAGCTTCAATCTCCCGCTGATCCGCGAAGGTACGGTCGTTGTGCAAACGACTGAACCACAATCGGTTGGTACATTCACAACGGGCGCTGTCATCGCCCACGCGCATACGGGCTCGACCGAGAATGCTGGGCTGCACGGTCACGCCCTGACCATCGGGAATGCAGGTGGTCACGCCCATGGCGCCAGTGCCAGCGCTGTCGGCGACCATGCTCATGGAGCGTGGACCGACGCGCAGGGAAGCCACAACCACGGCGTGAACGACCCTGGGCATTCCCACACCTGGAATGGTCCGGCGTCCGGCGGCAGCGGTGGATGGGCCGCAGCCACGGGTGCACGCCCCAACCCTACCGGCACCAGCCACAACGGTACAGGCATCTGGCTCAACGATGCGGGCGGTCATGGGCACAACATCGGTATGAACGGCGCCGGAGCACACACCCACTCGATCTCGGTCGCCGCAGTTGGTGACCACAGCCACCCTGCTTCCGTCTCGAACGGCGGCGAACACAGCCACGCCGTGAATGTCAGGCCCACCGGCGGCGACACAAACCTGCCCGCCGGTCTTCGAATGATCTATTGCATTGCTTACTGAGGACACACGATTGTTTACCGAATCGCGCTTTGCACACGCCTATGATCCGCTGACACGCGCGTATATGGGTGCAGTGAAACTACAGCCCTCGCCGGACGGCCGCTGGCATCTTCCGGAGTACACCGTGGAAGCGGCGCCACAACTTCCCGCTGGCGAGTATCGGTCGTTCCGCCTGAGTGACGATGGCAGCCACTGGGAGCAGGTCCCTGATTTCCGCAACCGGATGCTCTGGAACACGGTCACATCTGCAGTAGTGCCCAATCGCCTGGCGCTGGGTGACAGCCTGCCCCCGGAAGTGACGCTGTCCGCTCCCCATCCGCTGATGAGCGGGGATACCCACTTCAATGCCTGGAACGCAGAAGCCCGGCGCTGGGAGCTGAAACCCGACTACAGCAACCGTCCGCTGTGGAACCGGATCGACGGCAGCCTCGCCGCGCCACTCGCTCGTGGCGAAACCCTTCCTCCCAGTGTCATTGACCGGGCACCGCCCGCTGATCGCACCGGCCCAATCACTTACGACGAAGCTACCGCAACCTGGGTAAGCGTCACTGCATCCGACTCCACACTCACAGTACCGGCGCAAACGTGATCCCGGACCACGGCTGCAATTATCCCAGCCGCGCCCAGGTACGAACATGTCCCCATGCGGCACAGGTCGTGACCGCAGCACCCACTCAACCAAGGAAAAAACAACGCATGGCCGAATTTCTGCATGGCGTGCAGGTCGTCAACATTGATGGTGGCTCCCGCTCGATCGCCGTTGCCTCGAGCAGCGTCATCGGCATCGTGGGTACCGCGCCCCGCGCCGACAAGATCGCCTTCCCGTACAACACTCCCGTCCTGGTAACCTCGCGTTCGCAGGCAGCCAAGCTGCTCACCGACGCCGCCACCGAAGTGGATGACGGCACCCTACCGGGCCAACTCGACGCCATCTTCGACCAGTCCAACGCCGTCGTCGTCGTCGTCCGTATCGAGAAGGGCGCCACCGAGAACGACACTCTGGCCAATGTGCTGGGCGGCGTAGACCCGCAAACCGGTGCCTACACCGGCGTACATGCCCTGCTGGCGGCCAAGTCGGTGGTGGGCATCAAGCCACGCATCCTGGCGGTGCCGGGCTTCACCCACACCCACGAAAAGCGTGACACCGAGCTGCTCGCCAACCCGGTTGTATCCGAACTGCTCGGCATCGCCGACAAGCTGCGCGCTGTGATCATCAAGGACGGCCCGAACAGCAACGACGACGCTGCCAAGTCCACCGCCGCCCTGACCGGCTCCAAGCGTGTCTATGTGGTCGACCCGGCGCTGCTGGTGCAGTCCGGTGATGCCATCGTCACCCGCTACGCCTCCGGTGCCGTGGCCGGTGCCATCGCCCGCAGCGACAACGAGCGCGGCTGGTGGGTTTCGCCGTCGAACCTGGAACTCAACGGCGTGGTCGGTACCGCGCGTGCGATCGACTTCGGCCTGTCTGACGCGACCAGCCGCGCCAACCTGCTGAACCAGGCCAACGTGGCGACCGTCATCCGCGAAGGGGGCTTCCGCCTCTGGGGCAACCGCACCACCAGCGCCGATCCGAAGTGGCAGTTCCTGTGCGTGGTGCGCACCGCCGACATCATTGCCGACAGCCTCGAGGCTGCGCATCTGTGGGCTGTCGACCGCGGCATCAGCAAGACCTACGTCGATGACGTGCGCGAGGGCGTCAATGCCTTCCTGCGCGGCCTGAAGACCCAGGGCGCGATTCTCGGCGGCAATTGCTGGATCGACCCCGAACTGAACGCAGCGGACAGCGTGGCCCAGGGCCGCTTCTACTGGGACTTCGACTTCACGCCGACCTACCCGGGCGAGCAGCTGACCTTCCGCATGCACATGAATAACAACTACGTCTCGGAGATCTTCTAAGCATGGCACGCAAGATCCGTAAGAACTTCAACTTCTACGTCGACGGCAAGGGTTATGCCGGCAGCGTGATGTCCTTCACCGCTCCCAAGCTGTCGCTGAAGACCGAGGACTTCCAGGCCGGCGGCATGCTGGCCCCGACCGAGATCGTGCTCGGCCATGAAAAGCTGACGGCCGATGTCGAGTTCGCCTCGGACGACGCGGAGATCATGAGCAAGTTCCACGTCATCGAAAGCAAGGAATACGGCTTCACCGCCCGCGAAGCACTGGAAGGCGATGACGGCGAAGTGACCCAGGTCGTGCACAACATGCGCGGCAAGGTGAAGCTGCTGGACCGCGGCGAAACCAAGGTCGGCGAGAAGGGCACGATCAAGGTCAGCCTGGCGCTGAGCTACTACAAGCTGACCCATGGCGCTCAGGTCGTGCAGGAGATCGACGTGGTCAACATGATCGCACGCCAGGGCGGCGTGGACGAGCTGGCCGGCATCCGCGGCGCGCTGGGTATCTGAGCCCTCGCCGCACCGAACAACCCGGGGGTGCCACGCGCCCCCGGATCCATCGCACTACATCGAACCCGAGAAACGCATCCATGTCCAGCAAGACCAAGACCCCCACCGACGCCGTCGTCGAGCGCGATGGCTTCGCCGAGATCACCCTTACCCGACCGCGCGAGGTCAACGGCATGGAGACCGCCGTGCTGCGCATGCGCGAGCCGACCGTGGAAGACATGGAGCGCTACCAGGATGACAAGGGTAGCGACGCACAACGCGAGGTGCGCATGATCGCCAACCTGTGCGAGATCTCGCCGGACGACGTGCGCAAGATGCCGCTGCGCGACTATGCCCGACTGCAGGCCGGCGTGGCGCTTTTTACCACCTGACCCTGCCGCAGATCAGGCAGGGAGCGCTCGCCTTGGCCGGGCATACCGGCTGGGGCCTGCGCGAGATCATGACGCTGCGGGTGTCGAAGTTCATCTGGTGGATTCAGGGGTTGCCGGTACATGGCCAATAACGTTCAAACGACAACGATCACGATCGGCGGCTCGGTGTCCAAATCGCTGCAGGACGCATTGTCCTTCGCCAATGATGGCATCAAGCGTATCGGCACCGAGATGACACTGCTGGACCGCAGGCTTGCCCGTCTGAGCACGACGAGCAAGGAGTACGCCCGCATGCGTACCCAGGTCGACGCGTTGCGTGCCTCGCAGGAGGCACTGGAGCGGATCGAGGCAAAGCGCACCGCCAATCTGGAGAAGCGCGAGAAGCTCGGCTCGGCATTCGGCGAGGCACGCGGTGCGCTTGGCACAGCGGTTACCGCGCTGGCCAAGCCGGTGGAGAACGCCTCCGGCTTCGCCCGCCAGAACCAGCAGATTGGCGTGGCAGCCAACCTCAGCCGGGCCCAGGTGAGCGCGCTGGGCCAAGCCATCCTGGAACAGTCGCGTACGACCAACCAGGGTGCCGATGCTTTGCAGCGCTCGATCAAGTTGATGATCGATGCCGGCATGGATGCACAGTCGGCGCAGGCCAGCCTGGGCGCGGTCGGGCGGACCACCACCGTCACGGGCGCCAGCATCGATGATGTGGCCCAGGCCGCGGCCGCCTTGCAGCAGTCGTTCGATATCGATCCCTCGCGCATGCAGAACGCGCTGGACGTGCTGGTCGTCAACAGCCGGCAGGGCGGTCTGGGCCTGAAAGACATGGCCGAGGTGCTGCCTGCCCTGGGTTCGTCGTTCGAAGCGATGAAGCTGCAGGGCACGTCGGCTGCCGCCACCCTCGGTGCCGCCCTTCAGGCCACGCTGGATTCGGCCGGCGGCGCCGACAAGGCCGCCAGCAACATGAAGAGCTTCATGTCGTCCGTCCTGTCGCCGGAACTGCAGAACAAGGCAAAGAAGAGCCTCAATCTGGATCTGCGCAAGATCATTGGTGACGCACAGACCGACGGCGGCAATCCCTTCGATGCTGCGATGCAGGGAATCATCCAGGCCACCGCGGGCGACCAGAAGAAGATCGGCGCCCTGTTCGGCGATGCCCAGGCGAAGAACTTCGTCCAGCCGATGATCGAGAACTGGGACAGCTACATCCGGATCCGCGACACGGCCCTGAACGGATCATCGGGCACCACCGATGCCGCCTACGTGGATGCTATGCAGACCGATCCGCAGAAGATCGAAGGCGCGAAGATCGCCGTGGACAATCTGTCCAAGGCCTTCGGCGCCGCCCTGCTGCCTGCGGTGGGCGAAGCGGCGGTCAAGCTGACCGAACTGCTGAACGGGGTCACCTCGTTCGTGCAGGAAAACCCGAAGCTGATCGCCAACACCACGCAGATCGTGGTCGGCATGCTGGGCATGCGCACGGCGGTGCTCGGCGCACGCTACGCCTGGACGTTCCTGCAGGGCCCGGTCTTGGCTGTGCAGAAGGCGTTCGAGCTGTTCCGGGGCGGCGGCCTGCTGGCCCAGATGGGACGCTTCGGGCCAATGGCCATGCGCCTGGCATCAGGCTTCCGCATCGTCGCTACCGCCGTCGGTGCCATCGGTGGTGGACCCATCGCTCTTGCGGTCGCCGCCATCACCGCCGGCGCCCTGCTGGTGCGCAAGTACTGGGAGCCGATCAAGGCGTTCCTGGGCGGCGTATGGGAAGGCCTGAGCGGTGCAGGCACTGCGGCGATGGGGGAACTGATGCGCGCGGTCGAACCGCTGCGCCCCGCTTGGGAGGTCATGAGTGGCCTGATCGGACAGGCCTGGGATTGGCTGTCAAGGATGCTCGCACCAGCGCAGTACACCGGCAACGAGCTGTCACGGGTTGCCCAGATCGGCAGCTTCCTCGGTACCGTTCTGATGGAAGGCCTGCGAATGAACATCCAGCTCATCAGCGGCCTCGTGCAGTACGTCGTCTGGATGGGCAACGTGTACACGACCGTCGCCAGCGGGATCGGTAGCGTAATGAGCATGATGTGGACCACGATCAAGTCCGGTGCCGAATCCCTGTTCAACTGGCTCGTCCAGAAGCTGGATTTCCTCATGCCCTACGTCGTGAAGCTGATGGGGTTCGTCGAAGGGGGAATTGGCAAGGTCAGTGCGCTGGTCGGCAAGGGCCTGGATTTCGGGAAGGAGGTACTCACAGGCAGTGCTGAAGCAATCGGCAACGGCATGATCGGGTACACCAACATGCGGGCCGGCGGTCGAGGTGGCCTGGATGATGCCGCGGGCCTGGTCGGGGACGTCGCCACGCTGGACGGCCCGGGTGCTGGAAAGCGATGGGCAGGCATCAGGGAGGCCACTCGCGGCCGCACCGCGCCCGAGATGCCCTCGCCCTCTCCGCGCGGCGTCACCACCGTGCAACAACAGCAGACCAACAACATCACCATCCACCAGCAGCCGGGTGAATCCAGCGAATCCGTAGCACGTCGCACCGCCGACGAACTGCAGCGTCGCAACGCGGTTGCCGCCCGTGGTGGCCTTGCAGACAGGAATTGAGCATGAAGCGCGAGTTCGTAACCGGCACAGTGGACAAGCTGCTGTCGCAGTTCAAAGCCAACGATTCCGGCAACGCGCCAGTGCTGCTGATGCTGGGGGGCTTCAAGTTCAGCCTCAACACCGCCGTGTTCCAGGATATCCAGCAGAGCAACGAGTATGGCTGGGCAGCGCAGGAACGCATCGGCCAGATGGCTGCGCTGCAGTACACTGGGCCAGGCAAGGCCAGCATGACGCTGCCTGGCGTCATCCACTACGGGTTCCGCGGTGCCGGCAATGAGCTCTCGCAGCTGCGCAGGCTGGCCGCGCAGGGCAAGCCACAGCGGTTGCTGACCGGCAAGGGCGGGAACCTTGGGCTGTGGGTCATCGACAAGATCGACGCCACTGCCTCCGGTTTCACTGCCGATGCTGGAATCCAACGGCACGAATTCACCCTCTCACTGCGGAAGCACAGCGATGGCACGAACGTATAACACCCGCGACGGCGACGTTGTCGACCGCATCGCGTACACGCATTATGGCGAACAATCACCGGCCATCCTGCGTGCGGTATTCGACGCCAACCCGGGGCTTGCTGCACGCGGCGCCGTACTGCCTGCGGGCATGGCGATCACCCTGCCTGATGTGCAGCGCCCAGCAAACGAACGCAAGGGAGTGGCCCTGTGGGACTGAACATCGCACCTGCCTTCCGCGTGGTCGCCAACAGCCAGGACATCACCGACAAGATCATGTCGCGCTTCAAGTCTCTGCGCATCACCGACGAAACCGACAACAACTCGGACATGCTGGAACTACAGCTGGCCGATCATGATCCTTCCGATCCGATCCAGCTGCCACCGGTGGGCGCGGAGCTGGAAGCCTTCATTGGCTACGACGGTGACGTGCGGCGCATGGGCCTGTATATCTGCGACGAGGTGGAGATTTCCGGCTACCCGGGCAGCATGACCCTGCGCGCACGCGCCGCGCCGTTCGAAGCCAGCAAAGGCGGCAAGAACGATCTGCAAACACAGAAGACGCGCACCTGGAAGAAGGGCACGACCATCGGCGGCATGGTGCAGCGCATGGCCGGCGAGCACGGAATGGCCGCAGCCGTGAGCGGATCGCTGGCGTCGATCACGCTGCCGCTGACAGTGCAATCGCAGGAATCGGACATGAACCTACTGCTGCGCTTGGCGAAGCAGCATGACGCCATCGCCAAGCCGGGCGGCGGTCGCCTGATGTTCATCAAGCGCGGCGAGTCCACGAGTGCCAGCGGCGAGCGGATTCCCGACACCACCCTGACCCCTGCCGATGGCAGTGCTTACAAGGTGAACATCGTCTCGCGCGAGAAGACCGGCACCACCATCGCGTATTACCGTGATGTACGTGGTGCCAAGCGCCGGGAGATAAAGGTGGGCAGCGGCGAACCGATCGTACGCTTGCGCATGGCCTACGCTGACCGCGAAACCGCCGAAGCCGCAGCGCGCGCCAAGCATCAGGAACAAGCCCGGCAGACGCGTACGCTCAGCTACACCCTACCCGGCCGCGAGACGCTGATCGCCGAGGCCACGGTGGTGATGCAAGGCTTCCGCGACGGCGTAGATGGGCAGTGGCTGGTCAAGCGTGCAGAGCACAGCATCAGCCACGACGGCTACGTGACCAGCATTGAGTGCGAACAACCCAACAGCGCCGACGCAGTGAAGGCGGCCAGGAGTGCGGCAGCTACCGAAGGCGAGCAGGTCGGCAGCGAAGTGTAGATCCACGCCATGCGTGGATGCTTTTCCCGCATCAACTCACGTACTGTGCCTGTCCATTACCAAACGACCAGTTCTCCTTCTTCACCTCCACCAGGTTGATGAACACATCCTCGCGGCGGATGCCCACCGCCGCATGCAGTCCATCGGCGATGCCCAGGTACAACGCCTTTTTCTGCTCCAGCGTGCGTCCTTCGTTCCAGGTGATCTGGATGCAGATGAAATCGTCGGTGCGGTCCACGCCCAGGTAACCGGGGTCGTAGATCAGCGTGCCGGGCGCGTGTTCCTGGAAGATCTGGAAGCGATCGTTTTCCGGCACGCCCACCGCGCGCATGGCCTGGTAGATGGTTTCGCCGACGCGTTGCAGGTAGTCGGCGGATTTACCTTTGCGAAGATCGATGCGGGCGAGCGGCATGGTGGCACTCCAGAGTGGATGGGCACGGCAACGGGCTGAGACTACGCCTGCCCGGGGCGGCGGGACAGCGCAGGGATGGAACCCTCTGGCTCCATGCGTGGCATGGTCCCGCCTCAGCCGCGCGGGGTGACGCAATTGCCGTGGCGGCGTCGCTCTGGAGTCATCTCGTGCACGGTTGGCAGGGGCGGCGATGTGCGCCATCAGTGATGGGCCGCACTACTCGCAGGTGTCGGACGGCACACAACGGGAAATGTCTGGCCTGCCTAGGGACGGTTGAGAACTTTCCTTACAGACCGATGTGATTGCCCGGCCAGATGATCGCCGCGCCGAGGCAAGACGCCTTGGCCGGGATTGGCGTCTCGAATAAACGAATGAACACCCATCGCTGCGGTTTGCGCCGCAGCAGAGAGAATGTATCGATTGCCTCCATGGCGGCCGGTGCGTGGGGATCGACAGATCCGCCAGGCCTTCTTCTCGATGGGAGTTCGTTTGCCTTGGCACGCCAACCCGCACCGTCCGCCACCTTCACTCCGGAAGGTGGCCCTACGCCAGTGAGGGTTTCGCCATGACCAACCGCACCGCCGTCCATCCCCGCCTGCACACCCTGATCGGCGACGTCGCGGCCGATGTGCCGGAAGACCTCGCACGCGAGATCGAGTGCGCCCTGAACGAACAGAACCTTCCGGCGCAGTCGGCCACGTTCTTCGCCCGTCTCAATGCGATCAACCATGCCGACGGTGATGACGGACAGCCGTGCATCAGCCTCACCCTCGGCGCCAGCAATCACGCTTCGTTGCGCCGCTCGCTGTCTGGGCTCGGCGCGTTGCTCGATCTGCTGCAGGCCGCCGACCATGCGCGCAACGAAGGCGGCCCGGACGAACAGTTGGGCGCCTTCCATATCGACGGACTGATCGTGGCCGCACGACAACTGGTGCGCGAGGCACATCATTGCCTCTCCAGCGGCGACGCCTGACCGGCCCGGATACGCTCCCGCTACAATCGCGCAGGGAGCGCAGGAGACCGCAATGGACGCCGAACACCTGGAGTACTTCAAGGCCGCACTGGAAGGCCGCGCAAGCGTGGGCTGGAACGTCTGGTTCGCCGCCAACCAGCAGGCGCTGGCACAACAACTGAGCCGCCCTGCACTGCTGCGCTTGAAGTTCAGCAAACTGGATGAAGCCGAACGCCTGCTGGCAGAGGTCGGCATCGCGCCCAGCAGCACGGCGGGCAAGCGCTACGAAATGTACTGCGCGCAGTTCTCGGCGGACGTGGTGGACGCGAACGGTCGCCCGCTGCCGGCCATCTGGCGTGCGGCGCACGGCGGTGCCATCGGCCTGCTGGCCGATGGTGAGCAGGAAGCCGGTCAGGCGAAGCTGCTCGCGGAGTTCCGCCGCGTCCGCAAGCGAGGCTTGCAACAGGCCCACGAATGGTTGGCCGATCTGTGCTTTGAAGGCGAGATGGAGCTGACCAGCGGCAATGCCGAGGTGGGCCGTAGTCTGTTGGCGGTTGTGGCACAGGCCGGCAGCGGCCACGACCTGTTGGATGCCACGGCGATGATGGCGCGCGAGCTGCTGGAGCGGCCCGATTGAAAGGGTGTGCGCTTCCGGCTGATCCTGCTGGATCGCAGGCAACAAAAAAGCCCCCATTGCTGGAGGCTTCTTTCGTTCTGCAACATGGTGGGCGGTACAGGGATCGAACCTGTGACCCTTGCCGTGTGAAGGCAATGCTCTACCGCTGAGCTAACCGCCCGGTGTGTTGCTGAGCCGCTCATTATAGGGGCTTTTCAGAGGCCGTCAACAGTTTTTCACAGTCGTGTTCACGGCGTTTCGGGGCACGCAGCTGGCATGGCCCGGCGCTACCGGAATCACATCGTATGGGTCGGCTTGTCCGAGCCGGTCAGGCCGGCCAGCAGGGTCTCGATCTTGTGGCGTACGCCCTCGCCTTCAGCACCGTCGGCCAGCTGCACGCCGATGCCGGCGGTACGGTTGCCCTGCGCGCCGGCCGGGGTCACCCAGATCACCTTGCCGGCCACCGGCAGGCGCTCGCTGGAATCGGGCAGGGTCAGCAGCAGGAACACCTCGTCGCCCAGGAAATAGCGCTTGGGTGTGGGCACGAAGATGCCGCCATTCTTCACGAACGGCATGTACGCGCTGTACAGCGCGGCTTTGTCCTTCACAGCCAGGGACAGGATGCCCTGGCGGGCGTTGCTGGCACTCATCGATTTCCCCTTGCGGCAGGCCGCTCGTTCACCTTGTTCCAGGCCAGCAGCAACTCGACCACCGCAAGGTCTGCACGCACCGTGGTGCGCAGCAGGTCGCGGGTGCGGTTGGCCGCATCGAACCAGGCTGCAAGCTTGTGCAATCGCTCCGGCGTGGTCAAGGCATCGGTGCTGGCCTGGGCCAGCGCCAGATCGGCAGCGAAGCGCAGGCGCAGCGCCGCGTTGTCATCACCACACCACTTCTGCGCCAGCTCCACCGCGCCGGTCTTGCCGGCGGCCAGCTGTTCCAGATCTCGACCGACTTCGCGGCGCAGGCTCAGGCCGTCTTCGCGCAGCCAGTTGTCGGCCTGGCCGGGATGGCCGCGGGCGGCCTCCAGCGCTTCGCGCGCCGATGCTTCGCTGTGGCCCTGCTGCTGCAGCCAGGCCAGTGCTTCGTGCTGCGGCGGCAGCTTGAATTCCAGGCGCTGGCAACGGCTGCGGATGGTCTGCGGCAGGCGTGCCGGGTCGCTGCTGATCAGCCACAGGTAGCGGCCGGGCTGCGGCTCTTCCAGGGTTTTCAGCAGCGCATTGGCGGCCGAACGGTTGATCGCATCGGCCGGATCGACGATCACCACCTGTGCCACGCCGTACTGCGGGGTCAGCGCCAATTTGTCGGTGATCTCGCGCACCTGCTCGATGACGATCTCGGTACGCAGCTTGTCGCCGCTCTTGTTCGGAATGAAGCTGACCAGCTGCAGGTCCGGATGGGTGCCGGCGGCGATCAGCTGGCGCGTACGCGTGGCGTGCGTTGCATCACCCTGCGCCAGCACGTGGTCGGCCAGCGCCAGCGCCACCTCGCGCTTGCCCAGCCCGGCCGGGCCGCAGATCAGCAGGCCATGACCGAGGCGACCCGCATCGAGCGCGGCCACGGTCTGGTCGAACGCGCGCTGCTGCCACGGCGAAAACGTGCTCATGCGCCCTCCCCGTCCTGCAGCCAACGCTCGATACGTGCAACCACATCGGCGGCCACGCGTTCCTGCACCTGGCCGGCGTCGATCAGCGCGAAGCGCTGCGGGTCCTGCTGTGCGCGGCTGCGGAACACTTCGCGCACGCGCTGGAAGAAATCGTCCTGCTCGCTCTCGATGCGGTCCGGCCACAGGTCACGACCGTTGGCGCGCGCGCGGCCGACGGCCACGTCCACGTCCAGCAGCAGGGTCAGCCCCGGCAGCAGGCCGACCGCGCGGCGCTCCAGGTCGGCAATCCACTGCGGGTCGAGCCTGCGGCCACCACCCTGGTAGGCATAGCTGGAATCGGTGAAGCGATCGCTCAGCACATAGGCACCGCGCTGCAGCGCCGGCCGGATCACCTGGCGCACATGCTGGGCGCGTGCGGCGAACACCAGCAGCAGCTCGGCTTCGGCGCTGAGCGGCTCGGCGGCGATTTCGGCATCGGGCTTCAGCACCAGGCCGCGGATGCGCTCGGCCAGCGGCGTGCCACCCGGCTCGCGGGTCAGCACCACCTCGTGGCCGTGGCTGCGCAGGCAGTCACGGATGGCATTGATGGCGGTGGTCTTGCCTGCGCCCTCGCCGCCTTCCAGGCTGACGAAACGCGGGTGGCGAAGCAGCGCGGGACTCATTGCGCCGGGGTCTCCTGGGTACGTTGCTGGCGCAGCTGCTGCAGGTAGCGGGCTACGGCGGCGTTGTGCTGGTCCAGGCTGGGCGAGAACACGTGCGCGCCGCTGCCGTCGCCCACGGCGACGAAGTACAGCGCATCACCGGCGGCCGGCTGCGCGGCGGCCATCAGCGCGTCGCGGCTGGGCATGGCGATCGGGGTCGGGGTCAGGCCGGCACGGGTATAGGTGTTGTACGGCGTATCGGTAGTCAGGTCGCGACGGCGGATGTTGCCGTCATATGCAGCACCGAGGCCGTAGATCACGGTCGGGTCGGTCTGCAGGCGCATGCCGATCTTCAGGCGGCGCATGAACACGCCGGCGATCTGCGGTCGTTCGCTGGCCAGCGCGGTTTCCTTCTCGATGATCGAGGCCAGCGTCAGCAGTTCGTAGGGCGTGTTGATCGGCAGGTCCGGCGCGCGGCTTTCCCAGGCTTCGTCCAGCGCCTTTTCCATCGCGGCGTGGGCGCGCTTGAGCACGTCCAGATCACTGTCGCCGCGCTGGTAAACGTAGGTCTCCGGCAGGAAGCGGCCTTCCGGATGCTGGCCACCGAAGCCGAGGCGCTGCATCAACGCGGCGTCATCCAGGGTATCGGTGGTGTGCAGCAGCGGCTCGGCGCGCTTGAGTGCGGCACGCAGCTGGCGGATGTTCCAGCCCTCGACAATCGTGACCCGGTGCTGCAGCACCTTGCCGGCGCGCATGCGCAGCAGCAGCTCGCGCGGGGTCAGATCGCCACTGAGCGCATACTCGCCCACCTTCAGTTTGCCGGCCGCATCGAGCTGGCGCGCCAGCAACTGCCACTGGGTATCCTGGCCCTCGTCCACGCCGGCCTCGCGCAGCTTGCGCAGCACGCTGTTCATGCCATCGCCGCTGGCGATGACCACGCTCTCGGCGGTCGGGGTGATCGGGGCATCGGCGAACCGGGTCTGCTGGTAGAAGAACCACGCGCCCGCGCCGGCCACGACGGCGCCCAGCACCACCACCAGCGTTACCACGAACAGACACCCGCGCTTGGCTCCCGCCATGGACTACCTCTGAACTCGATTCCGTCGTGCAGGATACCGTGCCGGTGGATTGGGGTCATGACCGGGGCCACACACCCGTGCCGACCAACGGCCGGCACCCACCACAACACTGGCACCCACCGGTACGGTAGTGCCGGCCGCTGGCCGGCAAGCGCGCGGATCATGGGTGCATGAGGTTGCCGGCCAGCGGCCGGCACTACCGGAACACGCCTACCCTTGCTGGCCCAGCGCGCGCAGCAGGCCGCGGGCCTTGGCGCGGGTCTCGTCCAGTTCCTTGTCCGGGTCCGAATCGACCACGATGCCGGCGCCGGTGCGGAAGCTGACCTGGTGGCCATCCACTTCGGCGGTGCGGATCAGGATGTTCAGGTCCAGGTCGCCATCGCGGTTCAGCCAGCCGAACGCGCCGGTGTAGGCACCGCGCGGCACCTGCTCCAGCTCGCTGATGATCTGCATGCAGCGCACCTTGGGGCAGCCGGTGATGGTGCCACCGGGGAACGTGGCGGCGATCACCTCGCCGGGGGTGACCTCCGGGCGCAGGTGGCCGCTGACGTTGCTGACGATGTGGTGCACGTGCGCGTAGCTCTCCACGGTCATCAGCTCGTCGACCACCACGGTACCGGGCAGGCAGATGCGGCCCAGGTCGTTGCGCTCCAGGTCGATCAGCATCACATGCTCGGCGCGCTCCTTGGGGTGGCCGACCAGCTCCTGGATGCGCGCGGCATCATCGTCCCCCTCGAAGCGCGGACGCGTGCCGGCAATCGGACGGGTCTGCGCGTGGCCGGCATGCACCGACACCAGCCGCTCCGGCGAGGAACTGACCACATGGCGGCCGTGCGCGCTGAACAGACCGGCGAACGGTGCCGGGTTGGCGCGGCGCAGCTGCGCGTACAGCGCCTGCGGGCTGACTGGCGCGGCAAACTGCGCGCTCCAGCGCCGCGACAGGTTCACCTGGAACACATCGCCGGCACGCAGGTACTCGATCACCCGGCGCACACCGTCGGTGAAACGTTGCGGCGCATCCTCGCCTACCGCCTGCGGCGGCTGCCAGCCCTGCCCGGCTTCGGGCAGCGCGGCCGTGGCCAGTGCCACCAGCGCATCCAGCAACGCCTGCTCGCCGCCTTCTGCGATGACGAAGCTGGCGTCGTTGTGGTGGTCGTGCAGCACCGCGGCCGGGCAGCGCAGCGCCAGCGCGGTCGGGCGGCCATCCTCGCGTGCGCGCGCCGGCAGCACCGGTTCGATCTGGCTGGCCACTTCGTAATCGAGCATCAACGCCCAGCCGCCGCGGAACGGCAGGCTGTGGCTGCCGTCATGCGGCAGGCGTTCGCGCTGCCAGGCACGGTCCAGCACCTGCAGGAAGCTGCCGGCGTGCACCGCGTCGTGCTGGTCGCGCACCTGGCCATCCGCATCCAGTCGCAGGCCATCGCCCTGCGCGGCCAGCAGCAGGCTCCAGCGGCCCTGCGCGGTGCCCGAGGCAGTGGATTCCATCAGCAGCGGAAAGCGCGCCGGGTCATGCTGCTGCAGGGCCAGCAGATCGATCGGGTGCGGCAGCGGGTGGATCAGCGGTGCGTGGGTCATGGCAGCCAGTTCTGGGGTTCAGATGCACGGAAGCCGCCTTGCGGCGGCTCCGTAGAACGCGGCGTCGAGCACGGCCCGACGCTACAACTCGGTCAGACGCGCTTGAAGACCAGCGTGCCGTTGGTGCCGCCGAAGCCGAAACCATTGGACATCACCACGTCGACCTTGGCCTGGCGTGCTTCGTTGGGCACGTAGTCCAGGTCGCAGCCTTCGCCCGGCTGCTGCAGGTTGATGGTCGGCGGGATGACGTTGTCCTGCAGCGCCATCACCGAGAAGATCGCTTCCACGCCGCCGGCAGCACCCAGCAGGTGGCCGGTCATCGACTTGGTGGAGCTGACCATCATCTTGTAGGCGTGGTCGCCGAAGGCGGTCTTCATCGCCATCGTCTCGCCCAGGTCGCCCAGTGGCGTGGAGGTGCCGTGCGCGTTGAGGTAGCCCACCTGTTCCGGGGTCACGCCCGCGTCCTTCATGGCCATGGCCATGCAGCGCGCGGCGCCTTCGCCGTTCTCGCTCGGTGCGGTCATGTGGTACGCGTCGGAGCTGGCGCCGAAGCCGGCCAGTTCGCAGTAGATCTTCGCGCCACGTGCCTTGGCGTGCTCGTACTCTTCCAGGATCAGGATGCCGGCGCCGTCGCCCAGCACGAAGCCGTCACGGTCCTTGTCCCACGGGCGCGAGGCCTGTTCCGGGGCGTCATTGCGGGTACTCATGGCCTTCATCGCGCAGAAGCCGCCCACGGCGGTCGGCGACGAGCCACGTTCGGCACCGCCAACCACCATCACGTCGGCGTCGCCGTACTGGATCATGCGCATCGCGGTGCCGATCGAGTGGTTCGAGGTCGCGCACGCCGACACCGCCGAGAACGACGGGCCCTTCAGGCCGGTGATGATGCTCAGCTGGCCCGGCAGCATGTTGATGATGGTCTTGGGCACGTAGAAGGGCGAGATCTTCTTGCCCTCATGGAACTCGATGGTCTGCTCTTCGATGCCGAGCAGGCCGCCGATGCCGGCACCGACGATGGCGCCGATGCGCTCGGCATTGGCGTCGGTGATCTCAAGGCCCGAGTCGTGCAGGGCCATGAACGAGGCACCGAGGCCGTAATGGATGAACGGGTCCATCTTCTTGGCATCCTTGCCGCTGACCCGGAACTTGCCGAACAGTTCATTGTCGGCGGTGATGTCGAATCCCTTGACCTCACCGGCAATCTTGGTGGTGAACCGATCCAGATAGGCATCAGAAACGTTGGTCAGCGGACCGATGCCCGAACGACCGTGGGTGATGCCTTCCCAGCTGCTGGCCAGATCATTGCCCAACGGCGAGACGATACCCAGGCCGGTTACGACGACGCGACGCTTCATTGCTGATTCTCCTGGCCCGGCTGATTTCAACGGGCAACGCGGTTTGCTTCGGTGTGATGCCCAAACACACGGGGCCGCAACAGCGGCCCCATGGGGTGCGGTGCGCGGCGAGCGTGGCCCGCGCGCGCACTGCCGTCTGACATCAGGCCTTGACGTGGGCCTTGATGTAGTCGATGGCGGCCTGCACGGTGCTGATCTTCTCGGCTTCTTCGTCCGGGATCTCGCACTCGAATTCTTCTTCCAGGGCCATCACCAGCTCGACGGTGTCCAGCGAGTCAGCGCCCAGGTCATCGACGAACGATGCGCTGTTGGTGACTTCTTCTTCCTTGACGCCAAGCTGTTCGACGACGATTTTCTTGACGCGTTCTTCGATGGTGCTCATGGGATCTCGCTCCAGATGGAGTTGTGGTTCAAAAGTGGTCGCCATCAAGGGCGATGGCCGTGGGATAGTGTAGTGGAAACCGGCGCGGCCTTGCATTGCAGCAAAAACCTCCGCAGATCAACCACTTGCGGCGCAATCCCTGCGCCCCTTGCTTACGGCATGTACATGCCGCCGTTCACATGGAGGGTTTCGCCGGTGATGTAACCGGCAGCCGGGCTGGCCAGGAAGGCCACCGCATGGGCGATGTCTTCCGGCGATCCCAGGCGTTCGAGGGCGATGTCGTTGATCAGCGCGGTGCGCGCTTCTTCCGGCAACGCCTTGGTCATGTCGGTGTCGATGAAGCCAGGTGCGACAACATTGACGGTGACACCGCGCGAACCGATTTCCTTGGCCAGCGACTTGCTGAAGCCGATGATGCCGGCCTTGGCCGCGGCGTAGTTGGCCTGGCCGGCATTGCCGGTCACGCCCACCACCGATGCGATGTTGATGATGCGGCCCTTGCGCGCCTTCATCATGCCGCGCATCACCGCCTTGCTGGTGCGGAACACGCTGGTCAGGTTGGTGTCGATGATCGACGCCCAGTCCTCGTCCTTCATGCGCATCAGCAGGTTGTCGCGGGTGATGCCGGCATTGTTGACCAGGATCGAGATCGGGCCGAATTCCTTGGCGATGCCATCGAGCACGCTGTCCAGCGCGGCGGCATCGGTGACGTTCAGCGCGCGGCCGTGACCACCGTGGGCGGCCAGGCGTTCGCCGATCGCGGCAGCGCCGGATTCGGTGGTGGCGGTACCGATGACGGTGGCGCCCTGGGCGGCCAGCAGATCGGCGATGGCGGCACCGATGCCACGGCTGGCGCCGGTGACCAGTGCGATTTCACCCTGCAGGGGCTTGCTCATGATGTTTTCCTCAGGCTGGGGCGACCGCCGCACCCGTGCCGCTTGCAGCGGCGACCGGCACGGTCGGCAGGAACAGGGGAATCAGGCCGACCACGCCTCGCGGGCGGCTGCGAAGTCGCCCGGAGTGGCCAGCGAACGGCCGTCGATGGCCTTGTCGATGCGCTTGACCAGGCCGGTCAGCACCTTGCCCGGGCCGCACTCGGCGATCCGGGTGACGCCACGGGCAGCCAGCGCCTGCACGCACCCGGTCCACTGTACCGGCTGGTACAGCTGCTGGACCAGCGCGGTGCGGAGGGCGTCCACGCCGTCGTGCACCTGGGCATCGACGTTCTGGATCACCGGCAGCTGCGGCGCCTGCCAGGACAGGCCGGCCATCACCTCGGCCAGGCGGTTGGCGGCTTCGCGCATCAGCGGGGTGTGCGAGGGCACGCTGACGGCCAGCTTGACCGCCTTGCGCACGCCCTTCTCGGCCAGCAGCGCCAGCGCACGGTCGACGGCGTCGGCGTCGCCACCGATCACGATCTGGCCCGGCGAATTGAAGTTGGCCGGCACCACCACCTGGCTGCCTGCCGCTTCGGCGCAGACGTCCAGCACCAGCTGGTCTTCGGCGCCGAGCACGGCGGCCATGGCGCCGACACCGGCCGGTGCGGCTTCCTGCATCAGCTGGCCGCGCAGGCGCACCAGGTGCGCACCGTCATGCAGGCTCAGCGCGCCTGCGGCAACCAGGGCGGTGTACTCGCCCAGGCTGTGGCCGGCCAGCACCGACGGGCGCGGACCGCCCACGGCGTTCCAGGCGCGCCACACGCCGATGCTTGCCGCCAGCAGGGCCGGCTGGGTGTATTCGGTACGGTTGAGCATTTCCTCCGGGCCACCCTGGGACAACGCCCACAGGTCGACGCCGGCACCATCGGATGCCTCGGTGAAGGCTTCACGCACCTGCGGGTGCAGTTCGGCCAGCTCGGCCACCATGCCCACAGACTGCGAGCCCTGGCCGGGGAAGACAAAAGCGAGGGTGGATACGGTCACGCGGTCATCCGCTTGTTGCAATCGAAGCGGGCCATGATAAGGGCGAATCCGCTGTGTCGTCTGTACGTGCGCGTATGCAGGCGTATGGAGCGCGGCCGGGCAAGCGCAACGGGTCAGATCCCTTTTCCGCAGGAAAAGGGATCTGACCCCCGTCAGCCATCAGCAGAACAGCTGCAGCACGTCCAGATCGCCGTCGGCGAGGAAATCCACGCACAGCCCCACCAGCATCAGCACCCCGGCCGTACTGGCGCCATGGGTGATGAAGATCGAATGGGCCAGCGCGCGCGCTGAACGCCCCAGCTTCATGCAGACCCGGGCCAGGCTGCGCAGGCGGCCACTGACCGCATGCACGTGCTCGCGCACCGGCGCCTGAACGTCGCCCATCGCTTCGGCCATCATCGCCTGCAGGTGCTCGGGGCGGTCGGCGTAGTACTTGGCCACGCCATAGCCGAACATCAGCCAGTCACGGGCCTGCGCTTCGGACAGGTCCATCACTTCCAGCGGATCTTCCTCGAAGTCGATGAAGCCGACCTTCTCGCCATCCCAGGTGAGGTTGCGCGGCAAGGGCTGGCCGAAATAGGCCCCGCGCGCATGCGCCTGGGCGATGGACTGCATCGCCGCCATCACCAGCCGATCGCGGCCGGCCTCATCGGCTTCACGCAGGCAGGTATTGAACGAGCTGCCGTTGTCGCCGATCACCAGCGCAGCGTGGCCGGTGCCCAGCACGTCGGGCACGTTCACGCCCTGTGCCTGCAGTTCCCCCAGGCGCCGGGCTTCGGTTTCGCGTGCCGCATCGCCGCCGCGATGCGGTGGCGGGCGCAGCGCATCCAGATGGAAACGGCGCGCAACAAAATTGAGCAGGCCCAGGGCCATTGCCCGGCTTCCCTTGCCGTACTGCTTCAGCCAGGCACGTTGCCCTTCGATGACGATGGGCTCAACCATGACAGGTCCTCCTTAAACGCGTTACGGCCCCGGAGGGGCCGTAACGACAAGACTTCACATTGTCGTAACTTGCACTATCAATAGCGCAGCAGGGCCGAACCCCACGTGAAGCCGCCGCCGAAGGCCTCCAGCAGCAGCAGCTGGCCACGCTCGACCTTGCCCGAACGCACCGCGGCGTCCAGCGCCAGCGGCACCGAGCCGGAGGAAGTGTTGCCGTGCTTGTCGACGGTCACCACGACCTGGTCCATCGACATCTCCAGCCGCTTGGCGGTGGCTTCGATGATGCGCAGGTTGGCCTGGTGCGGGATCAGCCAGTCCAGGTCGGACTTGTCCAGGCCGTTGGCAGCCAGGGTCTCGTCCACGACCGAGTCCAGCGCCTTGACGGCGTACTTGAACACGTCGTTGCCCTTCATGTTGATGGTGCCACCGCCGTTGGCGCCGTCCTTGAAGCCGGTCGAAACGCCGACCGGGTTCCACAGCAGTTCCTTCTTGCTGCCATCGGCATGCAGGTGGGTGCTGAGGATGCCGGTCTCTTCGTCGGCCTTCAGCACGACAGCGCCGGCGCCATCACCGAACAGCACGCAGGTGGTGCGATCGTTCCAGTCGACCATGCGGGTCAGCGTTTCGGTGCCGATCACCAGCACATGCTTGCAGTCGCCGGAGCGGATGAACTTGTCGGCCACGCCCAGCGCGAACACGAAGCCGGAACAGGCCGCATTGACGTCGAAGGCAGGGCACCCCGCCACACCGAGCTTGGCCTGGATCAGGCACGCGGTGGACGGAAAAATGAGGTCAGGCGTGGTCGTACCGACCACGATCATGTCGAGCTGCGAGGCATCGATGCCTGCGGCTTCCAGCGCGCGCAGGGCGGCGTTGTAGCCGAGGTCGCTGGTGGTTTCGCCTTCGGCCGCGATGTGCCGTTCACGAATGCCGGTGCGCGACTGGATCCACTCGTCCGAGGTTTCGACCATTTTTTCCAGGTCGGCGTTAGTCAGGACTTTTTCCGGCAAATAGCTGCCGGTGCCCGCGATCCTCGAGTAGATCCGCTTGCTCATCATGTTTCCTGTTGCGCGGGCCGCCGATCACCGGCACGCCCGGGAAAGAAGGCAAAGGCCGCTGCCCGGAGGCAGCGGCCTTCCCGGCACATCAATCTTCTTCGACGGCCGAGGTCTTGGTCTGGATGACCTTCTTGCCGCGGTAGAAACCATCGGCAGTGATGTGGTGACGCAGATGCACTTCGCCGGTGGTCGGGTCGGTCGACAGCTGCTTGGCGCTCAGGGCGTCATGCGAACGGCGCTGGCCGCGGCGGGACGGGGTAACACGGGATTTCTGCACAGCCATGGGATTGCTCCAAACTCGGTTCGTTTTGCTTCGTCGTATCGTCGCGCAGGACGCCAGCGCCCAGCACACTTTCGCTTTCGCCGCAGCCGCCGACGACAATCCGGCTGCTATTGTTTCTTCAGTGCCGCCAACGCCGCGAACGGGTTGGCCTTCTTCGTTTCTTCTTCGCTCGGTGCCCAGTCCTTGTCGACTGCTTCACCGTCGGGCGACAGCGGCACCACAGGCACCGCCAGCACCAGCTCGTCCTCGACCAGGTCCAGCGGACGCAGCTGGCCGTCTTCCGGCACCAGCAACGCCTCGTATTCCTCCGGCAGGGACGATTCCTCGTCCTCGTCGCGGATCAGGCCAAGCCTCTGGGTCACCTTCACCGGCAACAGGAATCGCTGCATGCTGCGCTGACAGGTCAGCGGCAACGCGGTGTCGATGGTCAGTTCCACATAGGATACCCGCAAGACGTCGTCGCGACCGAATTCAAGCGAGTAGACACACTCGCCGTCGGTATCTGCGACCAACCCTTGCAGGCGGGTCAATTCAGCCAGGGGCACCTGACCGTCGAAGCGCCTTCGCGCTACAACCATCCGCCAGGCATCCAGCGTTTCGGGCACGTTCGCGGACATAAGCCGCTGAATACTAAGGATCGCGGTGTCTGCTGTCAAATGCCTGCCCTGCAGGACTTGCCGCGGGCGGCGCAGGCGGGCCAGACTGCCGCGCCCTGCCCCGGTATTGTCACATGCCACTGGTCCTGGCCTCCACCTCCCGCTACCGCCGCGAACTGCTGCAACGGCTGGGCCTGCCCTTCGACTGCGCACGCCCGGACGTGGATGAAACCCCGTTGAACGGCGAAGCTCCGCTGGCGCTGGCCACGCGCCTGGCGGCCGCCAAGGCCGCCGATGTGGCCGCCCACCATCCGGGCGCCTGGGTGATCGGCTCGGACCAGGTGGCCGACCTGAACGGCCAGCCGCTGGGCAAGCCGGGCACGGCCGAGGCCGCCTGTGCGCAGCTGGCGGCGATGTCCGGGCAAACCGTGCGCTTTCACACGGCAATCAGTCTCAGGCGCGATGGAGAATCCTTCGCCGCAGTGGATCTGACCGAAGTACGCTTCCGCGCGCTGGACCCGCTGGAGATCGCCCGCTATGTCGCCGCCGAGCAACCACTGGACTGCGCCGGCAGCTTCAAGTGCGAGGGCCTGGGCATCAGCCTGTTCGAGGCGATCGACAACCGCGACCCGACCGCGCTGGTCGGCCTGCCGCTGATCGCGCTGTGCAGGCTGCTGCGCAGGGCCGGATTCGCGGTGCCGTGAACGGTAGAGCCGAGCCCAGGCTCGGCTGTTTTTTCGAGGCTACCTGCCATCTCGAGCATCGGCACGGCTCGACAGGACCAGAGGACCTCAGCGCACCTCGAACGGCTGCTCCTGCCACGCCTCCACGCTGCCATCGCGCCCGTACAGGCGCAGGCCGAGCCAATGCCGCCCCGGTGCCAGCGTGGCGGTATCCAGCGAGGCATCAAAGCCCACCGACGGATGCTGCGGGTCGGTACTGCCCGGCCAGGCGGGGCGGACGTCGAACACGCGCCCGTAGCGCGCATCACCGATCGGGCGGCCGTCAACCAGCACTTCGACGCGTGCCAGGCCGACGCCATCCTTGAAGGCCCAGCCCTTGATCGCCAGCGTTCCGGAAACCGTCTGACCATTGGACGGCGCATCCAGCCACGCCATCGCCGGCGTCACGCACGGCCCCGGTGCACGCTGCGCCGGCAGCCGGAACAACAGGAACCGCTGGAAGCCATGGTCGCTGCTGACCACGCGCGGCGCGGGCAACGGCCCGACCTGCTCGCAGATGGTGTGATAGCGCGCCAGCAGATCGCGGTAGCGCTGGTCGCTGGGTGACAGCACCAGCAACATCGGCGTATTGCGCGGGCCTTCGTGCAGCAGGTTCCACTGCGCCAGCTGCGCGGTTCGCCCATGCTTGTCATTGAGCGGATGCGGCAACACCTGGATATCACCGTCGCCCAGCTGGAAGCCCAGTTCGGCACCGACCTTGAAGTTGCCCGCCAGGACACGCGTGCCGGGCGGCATCTGGCGCAGCTCGTCGCGCACCGCCACGGCCAGCGGTTGCCAGCCGGCGAAGTTGCGCGGGTAGTACTTGCTGCCCGCCATCTGCTCGCGCAGCGCCGGCGTGGACGCCATCAGGTAGTAGCCGAAGGCCAGCACGGTACCCGCCGCCGCCAGCCACCAGCCGGTACGGCGCAGCCAGCGCGGCCAGCCATTGAGCACCACCGGCACCGCCACCAGCAGTGCCAGATAGCCCGGCAGCGGCCAGTGGAAACTGATGCGTTCGACATCGGTGAAGAAACCCAGCAGGAAAATGCCCGCCGTCGATACACCGCCCACCAGGCCGAAGTAGCGCCACTGCACCCGCGCGCCGCCGCCGCTGCGGGTGCCGGCCAGCGCGACCTTCCACATCGCGATGCACAGGATCGGCGTGACCAGCATCGGCTGGATCACCAGGAACCACAGTCCCTCCCACTCGAACGCCCACGGGTGGCGCTCCACCACCTGGAACTTCAGGCCGGCATCATGGTTGTCCGCGTTCCAGGCCAGCAGCGGCAGCCAGGCCAATACGCCCACCGCCAGCGCCACCCATACGCGCGGATCGGCCAGCATGCGACGCCCCTGCGGCAACGCCAGCAGCGCGATGAACCCGACGCCGATGACACCGATGAAGCGGTAGTGGCTGAGCGCACCGATCAGCAGGCCCAGCGCCAGCTTCATCGCCGATGATGCATCCACGCTGTGCAGCAGGCGTGCGCCGGCGTGCAGGCAGATCACTGCGGCCAGCGCCATTGGCACGTCCGGCACCGCCAGCAGGCCCAGCGTGGCCGACAGCGGCATCAGCAGGGTCAGGCTGCCCGCCTGCCACCCGGCAACGTTGCCGAACCAGCGTGTGGCGATGCGCACCACCAGCAACGGCAACAGCGCACCGATGGCCAGGAACGGCAATCGCAATGCGAGTACGTGATGACCGCCGATCTCCACACCCAGGCGTGCCAGCCAGGCGGTCAGCCCCGGCAGATCGGAATAGGCAGCGGCCAGATGCTGGCCTTCCTGCCAGTAGAACGCTTCGTCGACGAACAGCGGCAGGCGCGCAGCCACCACCAGCTTGGCCGCTGTGACCAGCGTCCACAACCAGAGAAATATCGTCCGCGCGCGCTGTTCGCCTTGCATTGCTCTATGGATAATCGAATGGATTCCAGACCTGAGACGATCATGCCAGCCTCGTCCCCCAATCCCAGCATGCTAACCGATCAACTGCGCCAGGCCCTGCGGGAGGCACAGGATCAGGTGAACGCACTGGTGCTGGGCAAGGTGCCGGAAGTCAGGCTGGCCTTTGTCGCCCTGCTTTCCGGCGGCCACCTGCTCATCGAGGATCTGCCTGGCCTGGGCAAGACCACGCTCGCGCATGCGCTGGCCAGCAGCCTCGGCCTCAGCTTCCAGCGCGTGCAGTTCACCTCCGACCTGTTGCCGGCCGATGTGCTTGGCGTATCGGTGTACGAGGCCGGCAGCCGCCAGTTCCAGTTCCACCCCGGCCCGGTGTTCACCCACGTGCTGCTGGCCGATGAGATCAACCGCGCACCGCCGCGCACGCAGAGCGCGTTGCTGGAGGCGATGGCCGAGCAGCAGGTCACCCTGGACGGACAGACGCATCCGCTGCCCGATCCGTTCTTCGTCATCGCCACGCAGAACCCGGTCGACCTGTCCGGCACCTTCCCGTTGCCGGATTCGCAGCTGGACCGTTTCCTGCTGCGCCTGGCAATGGGCTACCCGAGCGCGCAGGCCGAGCGCGAACTGCTGCGTGGCAGCGATCGCCGCGACCTGATCGCGCGCGCGGTGCCGAAGCTGGACGACACCCAGGTGCGTGCGTTGCGTGAAGCGGTTGGCCAGGTGCACGCCAGCGACGCGCTGGTCGACTACGTGCAGGCGCTGCTGACCCGCAGCCGCCAGCATGCCGGGGTCCGCGTGGGCCTGTCGCCGCGTGCCGGGCTGGCCCTGCTGCGCGCCGCCAGGGCGCACGCGCTGCTGCTCGGCCGCGGGCACGTGGTTCCCGAGGACGTGCAGACCCTGTTCGTGGCGGTGGCCGGCCATCGCCTGGTGGCCGAGGCCGAATCCAGTTCCGGGCCGGCACTGGCGCGCGCGATCCTGCAGACCGTCGCGGTGGACTGAAGGTGGCCACTCGCTGGGCACGCATGCAGCTGCTGGCACGCCCACGCAGGCCCGAAGCCCTGCCGCAGCGACTGGATCGCCATCGCATCTATGTACTGCCGACGCGCTTCGGCCTGTTCGTCGCCACCCTGCTGTCAGCGATGCTGCTGGGCGCACTGAACTACAACAACAACCCGGCCCTGCTGCTGGCGCTGCTGTTGGCCGCAGCGGCGATCGCCAGCGCCATCGCCGCGCACCTGCAGCTGTCCGGCCTGCAGATCGATGCAATCTCCGCCGAACCGGTACCGGCCGGGCAGCCGCTGCGCCTGCGCGTGGACCTTTCGCTGCGCGACCCGCGCGCGCGCCATGGGCTGCACCTGCAGCTGGGCGCGAGCGAGGCCTGGGTCGCACTGCCTGCACACGGTCGCGGCGAAGTGGAACTGGACGTTCCCAGTGAGCGCCGTGGCTGGCTGGAGCTGCCGCGCATCCGCCTGTCGAGCACGCAGCCGCTGGGGCTGGTGCGGGCATGGTCGTGGGTGTGGCCGGAACAGCCGCTGCTGGTCTACCCGCTGGCCGAGGCCCAGGCACCGCCCCTCCCGGAAAGTGGCAGCGATCCCCTGCACACCCGCGCCCACGCCACGGGCGAAGAGCTGCATCAGCTGCGCCCCTATCGTGCCGGCGACGCCCCGCGCAGCATTGCCTGGAAGCACTCGGCACGCCGTGACAGCCTGCTGGTGCGCGAGTACGAGAAGCCGATCGGCATCGAAGTGGTACTGGACTGGCGCACGCTGGCACCGCTGGCGCATGAGGCGCGCATCGCGCGGCTGGCACGCTGGGTCGACATGGCCGAGCGCGAGGGCCGGCGCTACACACTGCTGCTTCCGGCGCATCCGCCACTGGGTCCCGGCCAAGGCGCCAGCCACCACCACCTGTGCCTGCGCGCGCTGGCGCTGATGCCCCATGACTGAGCCTGCCGTCCTGCTTGATCGCAACGCCCGCAGCTGGACCCTGGCCAGCGCTGCGCTCGCGCTGTTGCCGCTGCTGCTGCAGCTGCCACCGGTGCTGGCCCTGGTGATCGCGATCGCCGCCGTACTGACCGCGGCACTCGCGTGGCGGCGGGTGCTGCCGATGCCGGTGCGCCTGCTGCTGGTACTGGCCATGCTGGCAACGATCGTCTGGCAGATGGGCATGGTGCGGCCGGGGCGTGACACCGGCTGTGCACTGCTGGCGGCGATGCTGGCGATCAAATCCAGCGAACTGCGCAACCTGCGCGATGCACGCAGCCTGCTGGGGTTCGCACTGTTCTCGCCGTTCGCGGCCTTCCTGCTCGACCAGGGGCCGCTGACCACGGGGCTGGCGGCGCTGGCCGCCGTTGTCGCGCTGTTGGCCCTGCAGCGCCTGGCCCAGGACGAAGGCCGCAGCCCACGCCAGCCACTGCGTGGACAACTGCGTGGTGTCGGCCGCTTGCTGGGCATCGGCCTGCCGCTGGCACTGGCCTGCTTCTGGCTGTTCCCGCGCTTGTCCACGCCGTTGTGGGGCGTGCCCGAACGGGCGGTGGGCACGCCGGGCCTGGCCGACAGCATGGCACCGGACCAGTGGCTGGACCTGATGGCCGACGACACCCCGGCGCTGCGCGTGCAGTTCTTCGGCGCGGTACCCGAGCCCGCGCAGCGCTATTGGCGCGGCCCGGTGCTGACCTCCTTCGATGGCCACCGCTGGAGCCGCGATCCCGCCGCGGCCCGGCGGTCCGCTCCCGTGGTCCAGGCGGCGGCACCGGGATGGGACTACCAGATCGACTACGAGCCTACCGACCGTCGCCTGCTGGTGGCACTGGACCTGCCCAGCCGCGCACCGGAGGGCAGCAGCTTCGATGCCGACATGAGCCTGCGCAGCGACCGCACGCTGTCCGCGCTCAGCCGCTGGCGGCTGCATTCGGCGCCACCGCAACGGTTCGAGACCGATCTTTCGCCCTATCTGCGCCGCGCCGCGTTGCAGCTTCCGCCGGGCTTCAATCCACGTACCGCCCAGCTCGCACGGCAATGGCGGCAGGAGGCTGGCACCGATGACGAGGCCATCGTCCGTCGCGCGCTGCAGTGGATCACCCGCGATTTCTCCTACACGCTCGATACCCCGGCGGCCGGGCGCGATCCGGTCGACGATTTCCTGTTCAACTACAAGGCCGGCTTCTGCCAGCACTTCAGCTCGGCCTTCGTGGTGCTGATGCGCAACGCCGGCATTCCGGCCCGGGTGGTGACGGGCTTCGCCGGCGGCACCCGCAACCGCATCGGCGACTACTGGGTGGTGAGGCGCATGGATGCCCACGCCTGGGCCGAAGTCTGGCTGCCACAACGCGGCTGGGTGCGGGTCGACCCGACCGCGGCCGTGGCGCCGGAGCGCATCCTGGACACGCTGGACGACCGCCTGCAGGCCGGTACCGATACCCCACTGCAGCAGCGCTGGCTGCAGCTGGGGCAGATGGGCGACTGGCTGCGCCGCGGCTGGAACGACCTGGTGCTGTCCTTCGACGCGCGCCGCCAGCAGCAGCTGCTCAAGCCATTCGGGCTGGATGACCTCGGCCCGGCGCAGCTGGTGGCTGGCCTGGTGGTGGCCGCGCTGCTGGCGCTGGCGTGGATGGCCTGGCTGCTGGCCCGCGGCGAGCGCGAACGCGACCCGCTGCTGCGCGCCTGGCACCGGCTGGGTCGGCGGTATGCGCGCCTCGGGCTGGCTCGCGAGCCCTGCGAGACCGCGCGGGACTGGGCACGGCGGGTGCACGCCCGGCGCCCCGATCCGGCCCTGCTCGCGCTCAGCCAGCGTTTCGCCGACGCGCGCTACGCTGGAACTTGCACCGACCTCGCTTCATTATTGCGGGACCTGCGCAGGCATCGCCCGACTTCCGGAGCCTCCCCATGAACACCAAGTTCCTCCTCACCGCTGTGGCCACGCTGGCCCTGTCGGCCTGCGCCACGGCCCCCAAGCCGCTGCAGGGACAGTTCAGCCTGGTTTCCCCGCGCGACTCGGTCGCCACCCAGCAGGTCGGCACGCCGGTCCGATGGGGCGGCCGCATCATCGAAACCAAGCCCGGCCAGGGCGAGACCTGCTTCCAGATGATCTCGCGCCCGCTCAACGCCAGTGGCCGCCCGAACACCACCTCGTCCGACGCCAGCGATGGCCGCTTCATTGCCTGCCGCGCCGGTTTCTACGACCCGGCCGTGTTTGAAGCGGGCCGCGACGTGACCTTCATCGGCAAGATCGACGGCTACCAGAACACCCGCATCGGCGAGTACGACTATCGCCTGCCCAAGCTGTCGGCCGATGTGATCTACCTGTGGCCGGAACAGCGCCAGGTCGACGTGGTGCCCTACCCTTACGGCCCGTGGGGCCCGGGCCCGTATGGCCCGTACTGGGGTGGTTACGGCCGCTGGGGCTGGTGGTGATCTGATCGCCACCCGCCACGCGTGATCGGAAAAGGCCGCCTTCGGGCGGCCTTTTTTCATCCGTGCATGGCGCGGCTCTGGTGTGGGGCAAGGGTGGAGGCCGGGCGCATCAGCGCCCCGGCGCGCCGAAATGGCCCAGCGGGGCACCCGCCAACAGGTGCATGTGGATGTGGAACACGGTCTGCCCGGCATGCTCGCGGCAGTTCATCACGATGCGGTAGCCGTCCTGCGCGAACCCTTCGCGGCGCGCATATTCGGCGGCAGCCAGGGCAAGCTTGCCGATCAGGTGCGCCTGCGATGGCTGCAGGTCGTCCAGGGTGGGGATGATCTCGTTCTTCGGAATGAACAGGACGTGCACCGGCGCCTGCGGTGCGATGTCCTTGAAACCCAGCACCTCGTCATCCTCATAGACGATGGTGGCCGGGATCTCGCGACGGATGATCTTGCTGAAGAGGGTTTCGTTGCTCATGGTCGGCCTCGGCGGGAGTGTCTTCCGCATTGTAGGCCGGTCGCTGCCCGGCGCCTGCTCAATCGCGGAATTCGCTGCGCGTTCCGAACGCGTGCGACAGCGTGCCGCGGTCAACGTATTCAAGCTCGCCGCCCAGCGGCAGGCCCTGTGCCAGCCGGCTGGGCTGCACCTTGCGCGCGCGCGCCAGCTGCGCAAGGTAGTGCGCGGTGGCTTCGCCTTCGACGGTGGCACTGGTGGCGATGATCAGCTCCTGCACCTCACCTTCGGCCAGCCGTTGTTCCAGCTGCTCCAGGCCCAGCTCGCGCGGGCCGACGCCGTCGAGCGGCGACAGCCGCCCCTGCAGCACGAAGTAGACACCGCGGAAGCCGGTGGCGTTTTCGATGGCCAGGCGGTCGGCCGGCGATTCGACCACGCACAGCTGGCTGCGCTCGCGGCTGCTGTTGGCGCAGGTCGGGCACAGCTCGGTTTCGCTGAAGTCGCGGCACTGCGCGCAGTGGCCGATGCGCTCCACCGCCAGGGCCAGCGTCTCGGCCAGGCGCTGGCCACCTTCGCGCTCGCGTTCGAGCAGGTGGTACGCCATGCGCTGTGCGGTCTTCTGGCCTACGCCAGGCAGCACCCGCAGCGCGTCGATCAATTGTTCAAGCAGGGGTGCGGACACGGCGGCGTGCTTTCATGGCGTCGAGCAAGCTCGACGGCTACAGATTCCGTGGCACCCGCTTGCACGGGTGCCACGCTGGCAATCAGAACGGCAGCTTCATGCCCGGCGGCAGCTGCATGCCGGCGGTGGCCGAACCCATCTTCGACTTCGACTCGGCGTCGATCTTGTTCGAGGCATCGTTGAAGGCGGCGGCGATCAGGTCTTCCAGCATCTCCGGGTCGCTGGTCAGCGACGGGTCGATGCGCACCTTGCGGCATTCCTTGGCACCGGTCAGGGTCACGCTGACCATGCCGCCGCCGGCGCTGCCGGTCACTTCGATCCGGGCGATTTCTTCCTGGGCCTTCTGCAGGTTTTCCTGCATCTTCTGGGCCTGCTGCATCAGTTGGGCGATGTTTCCGCGCATGGTGTCTTACTCGTCAAAAGAACGGATGGAATCGGAAACAACCCGCGCGCCGTGCTGTTGGATCAGCACCTGCACTTCCGGGTCGTCCATGAAAACGGCCTCTGCCACCTGCTGCCGCTCGCCACGCTGGCGGTCGGCCCGCTGATGCAGGGTCTCGGCCGGAACGTGTTCGGTTTCCACGGTCTCGACCACGATCTTCGGCGCCTGGCCGAGGGCCTTCTGCAGCATCTCGCCGAGGGCAGCCAGCGCGCGCTCCGAGCGCAGGTATTCAAATCCGGGCGAAAGGCCCAGTTTCAAGGTCCCGTGCTGGCAGCTGATGAACGCGGCGTTGGCAGCCAGCTGCCGCGAGGGGCCGCTGAGGCCACTGTTGGCCACCAGGTCCAGCCAGTCTTCGGCAGTGGCCAGCTCGCTGACACCGTCCGGCGGCGCGGCATCGCGCGCCGGGGCCGGTTCGACCGGCGCAATGGCAATGCCTTCGGCGCGGAACGGACGCTCCGGCCGCGCAGGCTCGCCAGCGACCGCGGCGGGAGCCGGAGGCTCATGCCAGGGCGCGACCATGGCGGCGTCCGGGCCCGCCATCTCCGCGGCCAGCGCCTCATCACGCGCCTCCGCGTCCTGGGTGGCCCACGGTGGCAGGTCGTCGCTTGCCGCCTCCGCCTTCACTGGCGGCGGCGACTCGGGTTCCTCCACCGGAACCGGCTCGGGCTCTGGCGTCGGATCCGGCTCCGGCTGCGGGGCCGGCTCCGGTTCGGGATCAGGTTCGCGCGGCACGGCCTGTACCGGAGCGGCCACCTGCGCTGCCACAGCCGGGCTGGCTGAAGCGGCGGCAGCGGCCGGCGTCGCTTCGTGGCTACCGGCACCGCCGCCGCCACCGGCAGCGTTGCCACCCGCCGTGCCGCCCACCGCACCGTCGATCGCCTTCGGCACCGGCGGTACCGCTGCGGCCGGACGGAACGCCAGCATGCGCAGCACCGCCATCTCGAAGCCCGCGCGCGGGCTCGGTGCCAGCGGCAGGTCGCGACGGCCGTTCAGGGCCATCTGGTACCAGAGCTGGACCACTTCCGGGCGCAGGCGCTCGGCGAATGCCGCCACATCCAGGCCTTCCGCAACAGCGGCGCCCGGCACCAGCTGCTGCACCTGGATGCGGTGCAGCCCTTCGGCCAGCGCTTCCAGCACGCCACTCCAGTCCGGCGAGAACTCGGCCAGCGCCGCGACCACCTGCAGCAGCCGCGGGCCATCGCCGGCGGCCAGCGCATCCAGCATCGCCGCCACCTGGGTGCGGTCAACGGTGCCCAGCATGGTGCGTACCACGTCCTCGCGCAGCGCGCCGCCGGCATAGGCGATCGCCTGGTCCAGCAGCGACAGGCCATCGCGCAGGCTGCCGTCAGCAGCCTTGGCCAGCTGCACGATGGCACTGCCGTCGGCCTCGATCGCTTCGGCCGCCAGGATGCGGGTCATCTGGCCCTGGATCTGGTCTTCATCCAGGCGCTTGAGGTTGAACTGCAGGCAGCGGCTGAGCACGGTGACCGGCAGCTTCTGCGGATCGGTGGTGGCCAGCAGGAACTTGACGTGCTCCGGTGGCTCTTCCAGCGTCTTCAGCAGCGCGTTGAACGCCGCCTTGGACAGCATGTGCACTTCGTCGATCAAATAGACCTTGTACTTGCCGCGCGAGGGCATGTACTGCGCGTTCTCGATCACCTCGCGCACGTCGTCCACGCCGGTGTTGGACGCGGCGTCGATTTCCAGCAGGTCGATGTAGCGGCCGGCGTCGATATCCAGGCAGGCTGCACACTGGCCGCAGGGGTCGGCGCTGGTGCCCTGCTCGCAGTTCAGCGACTTGGCGAAGATGCGCGCGATGGTGGTCTTGCCCACGCCGCGGGTGCCGGTGAACAGGAACGCGTGGTGGACCCGGCCGCTGTCCAGCGCATTGCTGAGCGCACGGACCACGTGTTCCTGGCCCACCAGCTCGGCAAAACGCTTCGGACGCCACTTGCGGGCAAGGACGAGATAGGACATCAGGCCACCGTTTTCCATCGGATGTTCCATTGTGCCATGCCTGTCCAGCCCCCTCGCCAACATCGCCCCCGGAGGTGTTGCCTGGCCAGGGTGCTTGTGTCCGGCCGCGCCGCCCGCTAGAATCTGCGCCCCTGCTGAGGCGTTTGCCGATGGCAGGATCCGGAGAGGTGTCCGAGTGGTTGAAGGAGCACGCCTGGAAAGTGTGTAAGCGTCTAAACCGCGCTTCGGGGGTTCGAATCCCCCTCTCTCCGCCAGATAAATGAAGAAGCCGCCCCCTGGGCGGCTTTTTTATTGGGCTGGCGGGAAGCGCCGCAGGTACTACCGGACTGAACAGGCCCTGCCGCCGCGGCCGGTCCAACGGCCCGCCCGCCGACGGCGCGCGATCCGCCGCGAGTCATCTGCGCCGGAGCAGTCCGCGCACGCAGGCGCCGACGAACGCCAGCCCCAGCAGCACCCACACGACCGTCATTCCCCACAGCGCACCGAACGTATCCAGGACCGGCTCCAGCCGCGGTTGCGCCGGGTCGTACAGCACGCGTACCGGCTGCCCGGGCTCATAGCCGAAGATCATGCCGCCCTGCGGGTACGAGACGCGTTGACCGGTCGCGGTGGTGAACGCGACCTGCGGATGCGATCCGCCGGCGTTCAGGCGCTCGACCTGGCCATCAACGGCCTGCGCGACCTGCAGGAACTCAAGGCGATGCGTCACCTCGAAGGCGGCCACGGCAAGGATCAACAGACCCACCGCGCCAAACAGCAGGCCGCGCATGATCGGGGCAGGCCGGAAAAAAAGAAGGGTCGGGCATCGCTGGGCAGCTCCGTTGCAGGCGGGAACACGAATGGGGCCGGCGGATCCTGCCGCGCGGTCAGTCCCACGTGTCGACAGCATAGCCCAGAAGCCATCGCGCCCCACTGCACGCCAACGCGACCGGATGCGCCTCGCCATTGTCCGCCACCGACGCACCCGCCTGGTACAGGCGCCTGCGTTCCGCACGGTCATTCGAGTGGGGAGACGTCAGCTGTAAAAGCATCGGCATCGCTCCATGTACCCTGGAACGCTTCGCCCCCTCCCAACGCCTGGACGGTTGAAATGCAGCCGGGCGACTCCATGGCATTTCCCATGAACCTCCGCCTCTACCGCCCCGCAGATGCCCGCGCCTGCCTGTCGATGTTCGACAGCAACGTGCCCACCTACTTCGCGCCCGAAGAGCGCAGCGACTTTGAACGCTTCCTGCGCGAACAGGCCGTGGACTGCGCATTCCAGGTCATCGAGCGCGACGGCAGCATCGTGGCCTGTGGCGGCCTGTCGCGACGCGGCGACGGCAGTGCCGGCTTCTGCTGGGGCATGGTGCAGCGCGCGCTGCACCGGCAGGGACTGGGCCGCGAACTGGCGCTGGCACGCCTGCGCCAGGCCGAAGCGGATCCCTCGATCAAGCGCATCACGCTCAGCACCAGCCAGCACACCCAGGGCTTCTATGCTGGCCTGGGCTTCCAGGTGACGCGGATCGTGTCCAATGGCCACGGCGCCGGGATCGACGCCGTGGAGATGGAGCGGAGGGTCTAGCCCTCCGCCCGCCCTGGATCCACGCGAGCCGGGATCCAACGTCGCCGCGCTTTCCTCAGAAGCCCACGCGCAGGTTGATCTGCCCGCCCACATCGCGGCGGCCGTCGCCATGCTGGCCCTGTACGAACATCGACAGCTGGCTGTTGCGGCCAAGGCCGACCGCCACGCCGAGCTGGCTGACCAGCGCATTGCGTGCCATCACCGCACTGTAGACATCGAAGGCATTGCCGCCGACCGCGAAGCGGTTGCGGCTGGCCACATCGGTGTCACCCGAGGCGTGCTGCCAGCCGAGGCCGACGGTCAGCTGCGCCGGGAAGCGCTCGCCGCTGCCCACGTCCCAACGACCGCGCACGCCCACCGTGCTGACATTGAGCGTGTCCTTGCCGCCTTCCAGCACCAGTGCGGCGCTGCCGCCCTGCTCCACCGCACGATCACTGTCGACCCAGTGCCGGGTGAACTGCACATACGGCTGCAGTTGGGTCCTGCCATGGGTCCAGGTCCAGCTGCCCTCCACCTGCGCAATGGTCACGTCCGAATCCTGCCTGCTGTACAGGGTCTGGGCCAGCAGCGGCACCTCACGCGTGGTACGGGTGCGGTAGTCACCGCGCGACACGCTGCCACCGACCGCGAAGCCGTTGTTCCATTGTCCCTGCGCGTACAGGCCGAACGTGTTGCCACGCAGGCGGGACCGCGCGCTGCGATCGTACAGGCGGGTATCCAGGCGCTCATTGCCGGCCGCCGCACCCAGCACCACATGCTCGCCCAGCTGCCAGTCCACGCCCGCCATCACCGCATTGCGGTTGGAGCGGATGTCGGCACCGTTGCCGTCAGCGTCCTGGCGGAACACCTTGCCGCTGCCGGCCAGCCAGGCCGAAGCGCGCTCGCCCCGCACGGTCGGCAGTTCGCTGCCCAGGCGCTGGCGGATGCCCTCCTCCAGGTAGTTGTCATACAGCAGCACCGCGCGGCTGGCCGCATGCACTTCGCCTGACAGCTGGTCGAAGGCGCTGCGCGCAGTGGCCGCGTCGTAGAGCAGCACCGTGTTGTACAGGCCCAGCGCCGGGCCACTCTGCGGCAGGCTGTCCAGCGCTGCGGCAGTGTTGTACTGGTTGCGCGTCGTCGCTGCGGTGGTGAATGCCGCAGTCTGCGCCACGTCGATCTGCAGGTTGGCGGTGTTGGCCGTATAGACCGGCGTGATCGTCAGGAAGGCCGACGGCGAGGTTGCCGCAGCGAACTGCCCGCTCACGCCACCCCCGGCATTGACCACCGTGTACTGCTGGCCCTGCTGGTAGCTGGTGCTCGGCGAGATGGTGTTCACCCGCACCGTACTGCCACCCACATTGGCACTGCCGCCCACCTTCACCGTGTCGCTGCCGGTGGCCCCCAGATCGATGCCCAGCGTGCTGCCCGGCGACAGCGTCAGGTTGCCGCCGACGGTGATCGTTCCGGTGCCATTGCCGGCACCGCCGCCATTGCCCGGGCCATTGCCCGGCGACAGCACGCCACCGCTGGATACGGTCACGCCACCGCCGGTACCGCCGATGGTGCCGGTGCCGGAGAGCGTGGTGCCACTGCCGATGGTCCACTGGCCGCCGATGTTGCCGGTGACGTTCAGGCCACCGCCGGTGACCTGGCCCGTGCCGCTGAATGCAGCACTGTTGCCGCCCAGATTCAGGCTGCCCGGGCCGGCCTGCACGATGCTGCCGCCACCACTGATGCTGCCGCCGAGCGTGGTGGTGCCGCCGGTGTTGATCACCAGGCCACCGTTGTTGGTGATGTTGCCGGTGATCGCACCGCTGGCCTCACCGTTGCCGACCTGCACGGTGCCGCCGGCATTGATGGTGGTACCGCCGGTGTAGGTGTTGTTGCCGGTCAGGACCACGGTGCCGGCACCTGCCTGGGTCAGGCCACCGCTGCCGCTGATCGTGCCGCCCACCGTGGTGTTGCCGCCGACGTTGAACACTAGGCTGCCGTTGTTGGCAACGTTGCCGGTGATCGCACCGCCCGCGCCACCGTTGCCGACCTGCAGCGTGCCGCCAGTGTTGATGGTGGTGCCGCCGGTATAGGTGTTGTTGCCGGTCAGGACCACGGTGCCGGTGCCGGCCTGGGTCAGGCCGCCGCTGCCGCTGATGGCGCCGCCGACGGTGGTGTTGCCACCCACGTTGAACACCAGGCTGCCGTTGTTGACGACACTGCCGCCGATCGCACCGGTCGCACCGCCATTGCCGACCTGCAGGGTGCCACCGGCATTGATGGTGGTCGGGCCGGTATAGGTGTTGTTGCCGGTCAGGGTCAGCGTGCCGCTGCCGGCCTGGGTCAGCCCGCCACTGCCGCTGATGGTGCCGCCCAGCGTGGTGTTGCCGGCCACGTTGGAGAGCAGCGTGCCGTTGTTGGTGACATCACCGATGATCGAACCGGTCGCACCGCCATTGCCCAGCTGCAGCGTACCGCCGGCGTTGATGGTGGTGCCGCCGGTATAGGTGTTGGTCCCGGTCAGCAGCAGCGTGCCGCTGCCGGCCTGGGTCAGGCCGCCGCTGCCACTGAGGGTGCCGCCCAGCGTGGTGTTGCCGGCCACGTTGGAAATCAACGCGCCATTGTTGGTGATATCGCCGGCGATGGCACCGGTCGCGCCGCCGTTGCCCACCTGCAGCGTGCCGCCGGCATTGATGGTGGTCCCGCCGGTGTAGGTGTTGTTGCCCACCAGGGTCAGCACACCGCTGCCGGCCTGGGTCAGGCCACCACTGCCGCTGATCGCGCCGCCGACCGTGGTGTTGCCGCCGACGTTGAACACCAGGCTGCCGTTGTTGGCAACGTTGCCGGTGATCGCGCCGGTCGCACCGCCATTGCCCACCTGCAGGGTGCCACCGGCATTGATGGTGGTGCCGCCGATATAGGTGTTGTTGCCGGTCAGGGTCAGCGTGCCGCTGCCGGCCTGGGTCAGGCCACCACTGCCACTGATGGTGCCACCGAGCGTGGTGTTACCGGCCACGTTGGACACCAGCGCACCGTTGTTGGTGATATCGCCAACGATCGCACCGGTCGCACCACCGTTGCCGATCTGCAGCGTGCCGCCGGCATTGATGGCGGTCCCTCCGGTGTAGGTGTTGTTGCCGGTCAGCACCAGCGTGCCGCTGCCGGCCTGGGTCAGGCTGCCGCTGCCACTCACCACTGCGCCCACGGTGGCCGTCGTGCCCAGGTTGTAGACCAGGCTGCCGTTGTTGGTGATGTCGCCCAGCACCGAACCGCTGCTGCCGCCGTTGCCGATCTGCAGCGTGCTGCCACCGTTGATGGTGGTGCCTCCGGTATAGGTGTTGTCGCCACTCAGGGTCAGCGTGCCGGTACCGCCCTGCACCAGGCCGCCGGTACCACTGAGCACGCCGGCAAAGGTCGTGCTGGCGTTGTTGCCGCCGGTGGTCAGGGTTGCACCGCCCAGCACCACGCTGGAACCGGTCACGCCGGCCAGGCCTCCGATGCTCTGGCTGCCACCGGCGCTGATATCCAGCGTGCCCGCACCGGCCAGGTTGACCGTGCTGGCACCGGACAGGCTGCCGCCGGCCGCAACTGCCAGCGTGCCGCTGTTGATGGTGGTGGTGCCGGTATAGCTGCTGGCACCGCCCAGGGTGACTGTCGCCGCGCCATCCTTCAGCAGGCCACCGGCGCCGCTGATCGGGCCGTTCAAGGTCAGTGCGTTGCTGCCAGCCAGGGTCAGCGTGCCGCTGGCCAGCTGCACGGTGTTGGCCAGGGTCAACGCGCTGGTGCCATCCAGGCTGGCGTCACCGCCTACGGTCAGCGCGCCGGTGCCCAGCGATCCGTCGTTGCCCAGCAGCAGGCCACCGGCGTTGAGGGTCACGCCGCCGGTGAAGACGTTGACGCCGGTCAAGCCCTGGATGCCTGCGCCGTTCTTTACCAGGCCACCGGCCCCTCCGATGGTGCCAGCGAACGTGGTATTGCCCACGCCATTGAGGGTCAGCGTGCTGCCGCCCAGCGCCACGGTCGAACCTGCCACGCCTGCCAGCGAACCGATCGCCTGCGCACCACCCGCGCTGATGTCGAAGGTGGTACCGGCGTTGGCCAGGGTGACCGCACCGGTCGCGGCCAGGCTGCCGCCGGCACCGATCGCCAGCGTGCCGGCGTTGATGGTGGTGCCACCGGTGAAGGTGTTGGTTCCGGTCAACGTCTGCGTCCCCGAACCTTCCTTGATCAGGCCACCGGAGCCGGCCACCGAACCACTGAACGTGCCGTTGGTGGCATCACCGATCGTCAGCGTGTTGGCGCCCAGGTTCACCGTACCGTTGCCGACCAGCGTGCCGAACTGCTGCGTGCCGCTGCCCGCTGACAGATCGAAGGTCGCACCCGAGGCCAGGTTGACGATGCCGCTGGCGTGCAGGCTCGCGCCCGCGCCCAGTGCCAGCGTACCGGCGTTGATGTTGGTGCCACCGGTATAGGTATTGGTGCCGTTCAAGGTCAGCGTTGCGGCGCCCTCCTTGGTCAGGCTGCCAGTGCCGCTCAGGTTGCCGTTGAGGGTGAGGTTGTTGCTGCCAAGGACGGTCAACGCGTTGTTGAGGGTGAAGTTGTTGGCGAGGGTGACCGCTGTGTTCGAATCGAGCGTGGCATTGCCACCCACCGTCACCGCACCGGTGCCCAACGCAGCATTGTTGCCCACCACCAGGCCGCCAGCGTTGAGCGTTACGCCGCCGCTGAAGGTACTGACGCCGTTGAGCGTCTGCACGCCTGCGCCGTTCTTGACCAGGCCGCCGTTGCCACTGATCGCACCGCTGAAGGTGCTGTCCACGGTGCCGCCCAGGGTCAGCGTGCTGCCGCCCAGCGCCACCGTACTGCCGGCGACGCCGGCCAGCGAGCCGATGGCCTGGTTGCCCGCCGAAATGTCGAACGTGCCGGCACCGGCCAGGTTCACCGCGCCGGTCGCGGCGAGGCTGCCACCGGCGCCGGTCGCCAGCGTGCCGCTGTTGATGGTGGTGCCACCGGTGTAGGTGTTGGCGCCGGTCAGGGTCACGGTGGCCGCACCGTCCTTGATCAGTCCGCCCGTGCCGGAGATCACGCCGCCCAGGGTCAGCGCCTGGCTGCCGAGCAGACCGAGGTTGGCGCCGCCGGCAAGCCCGATGTTGTTGGCCAGGCTGACGCCGGTCGATGCATCCAGCGTCGCGTTGCTTCCCACCGTCAGCGCACCGCTGCCGAGCGCAGCGTTGTTGCCGACCACCAATGCGCCGCCATTGAGCGCGACGCCACCGCTGAACAGGTTGGCGCCGCCCAGCGTGAGGCTGCCGGCGCCGTTCTTGACCAGGCCGCCGGTGCCGGAGATCGCGCCATCGAAGATGCTGTTGCCAACGCCGCCCAGGGTCAGCGTCTGCGCCCCCAGGCTCACCGTCGAACCCGCCACGCCGTTCAACGCCCCGATGGTCTGGTTGGCGCCGGCGGCGGAGATATCGAAGCCTGTGCCTGCCGCAGTGAGCGTCACCGCACCGGTCGCGGCCAGACTGCCGCCGGGGCCGATCGCCAGGGTACCGGCGTTGATGAAGGTGCCGCCGGTGTAGGTGTTGGCACCGGTCAGCGTCTCGATGCCGGCACCGACCTTGGTCAGGCCACCGGTGCCTGCGATCGAGCCACTGAAGGTGCCATCGGTGGCACCGCCGACCTCGATCGAGTTGGCGCCGAGATTCACCGTACCGTTGCCGACCAGCGTGCCGAACTGCTGCGTGCCGCTGCCGGCCGACAGGTCCAGCGTGGCGCCGGTGGCAAGATTGACGGTACCGCTCGCGGCCAGGCTGGCACCGGCGCCCAGCGCCAGCGTGCCTGCATTGATGGTGGTACCACCGGTATAGGTGTTGGCGCCGTTCAAGGTCAGCGTCGCGCTGCCATTCTTGGTCAGGCTGCCGGCCCCGGAAAGGACGCCGTTGAGTGTGAGTGCCTGGGTCCCGAGCACGGTCAGCCCGGCATTGAGCGCAATGTTGTTGGCCAGCGTTGCCAGGCCGGTGGTATCCAGCGTGGCAGCACCACCGACGGTCAATGCGCCCGTGCCCAGCGCTGCGTCATTGCCGAGCACCAGTCCGCCTGCATTGAGCGTCACGCCACCACCGAAGGTATTGGCGCCGGACAAGGTCTGTACGCCCGCGCCCACCTTGACCAGGCCACCACCGCCGCTGATCACGCCATCGAACGCGGCGTTGCCGGCCGTACCGAAGGTGAGCGAATTGCCGCCCAGCGTCAGCGTGCTTCCCCCCGCTCCGTTGAGTGCACCGATGGTCTGGTTGCTGCCGGCGCCGGAGATATCGAAGCCAGCGCCGGCGCCCAGCGTGACATCGCCCGCTGCAGCAAGGCTGCCTCCGGTTCCCAGTGCCAGCGTGCCAGCATTGATGGTGGTGCCGCCGGTGTAGGTGTTGGCACCGGACAGGGTCAGCGTGGTGGCACCATTCTTGACCAGGCTGCCGTTGCCGCCGATCACGCCCGAGAGCGTCAGTGCGTTGCTGCCAGGTACGGTCAGCGCGACACCCGAGCCCAGCGTGACCGCATTGCCGAGGGTGACTGCAGCGCCTGCATCCAGCGTGGTGCTGGTAGTCACTGCCAGCGTGCCGGTACCCAGCGCACCATCCGCACCGACGACCAGGCCACCACCGTTCAGGGTCAGGCCGCCACCGAAGGTGTTGGTGTTGTTGAGGGTCAGCAGGCCCGTACCGTTCTTGACCAGGCTGCCATTGCCGGCCACCACGCCACCGAGCGTGACATCGTTGCTGCCGCCCAGCGTCAGCTGCGTGCCCGCACCGAAGTTCACTGCATTGGCCAGGTTCAACGCCACCGTGCTGTCCAGCGTGGTGGTGCCACCGATGCCCAGCGCACCGGTGCCGAGCGCGCTGGCATTGCCGAGGATCAGGCCACCGGCGTTGAGTGCAACTCCGCCACTGAAGGTGTTGGCACCGGACAGCGTCTGCACGCCGGTACCCGTCTTGACCAGGCTGCCAGTGCCACCGATCACACCGGCAAAGCTGCCGTTGCCGGCGCCGCCAAAGGTCAGCGACTGCGCGCCCAGCGCCAGCTGGCTGCCGGCGACGCCGTCGAGTGCGCCGATGGTCTGCGCGGCACCGGCTGCCGAGATGTCCAGCGTCGCACCGGCGCCGGCAAGATCCACCGCACCGGCCGCGGCAAGGCTGCCACCGGCCCCCAGCGCCAGCGTGCCGGCGTTGACGGTGGTGCCACCCCCGAACGTGTTGGCGCCAGACAGCGTGAGGCGCGCCGCGCCATCCTTGATCAGCCCGCCGGCGCCGAACACCGGACCGGTCAGCGTCAGGTCATTGCTGCCCAGCACGGTGAGGTTGGCGCCCGCAGCGAGGCCGAGGGTGTTGCCCACCGAAAGCGCCGCAGTGGCATCCAGCGAAGCGTTGCCGCCCACGTCCAGCTGGCCGGTACCCAGCGCCTGTGCGTTGCCAAGCTGCAGTACGCCCGCGTTGAGCCCGACGCCCCCGCTGAACGTATTGGCGCCGTTCAACGCCAGTGTCGCCGCACCGTTCTTGACCAGCCCGCCGGTGCCGCTGATGACGCCTTCCAGCGACACGTTCTGGCTGCCCAGCAGATCCAGCACCGCACCGGCGCCGAGGTTGACGCTGTTGCCCAGGTCCAGCGCCACCGAACTGTCCAGCGTGGTATTGGCCCCCACCGACAATGCGCCGGTGCCCAGCGCGCCGGCATTGCCCAGCAGCAGGCCGCCGCCGTTGACGGTCAGCCCGCCACCGAAGCTGTTGGCGCCATTGAGGGTCAAGGTGGTGGCACCGTTCTTCACCAGCCTGCCCGCACCGGAGACCACCCCGCCCAGCGTGATCGCCTGCGAACCCGGCAGCGACAACGCGGCGCCTGCACCCAGTGCCACGTTGTTGCCCAGGTTCAGCGGCGCACTGCCGTCGAGCGAGACGTTGCCACCGATGCCCAGCGTCCCGCTGCCGAGTGCGCCGCTGTTGCCCAGCAGCAGGGCGCCAGCGTTCGCGCTCAGTCCACCACTGAAGGTGTTGGTACCGTTCAAGGTCAGTGTCGCCGCGCCGTTCTTGACCAGGCTGCCGGTGCCCGTGATGTTGCCGGCCAGGGCCAGGTTCTGGCTGCCCGGCAGGGTCAGGGCCGCGCCGAGGTTGATCGCATTGCCCAGGTTCAGCGCTGTCGTGGCATCCAGCGAGCCGTTGCCACTGACCGTCAGCGCGCCGCTTCCCAGCGCACCGGCATTGCCCAGCACCAGGCCACCGGCCGCAAGGTCCAGGCCACCACTGAAGGTATTGGCGCCGGTCAGCGTCTGCACGCCGGCGCCCTGCTTGATCAGGCCACCGGTGCCGCCGATCACGCCCGCGAACGTCTGGTTGGTGGCATCACCGAAGGTGAGCGTGCTGCTGCCCAGCGTCACCGTGCTGCCGGCAATACCGGACAGCGCGCCGATGGTCTGGTTGCCGCCGAGCGAGATGTCCAGGTCCGCGCCAACGCCGGTCAGGCTGACCGCACCGCCGGCGGCCAGGCTTCCGCCGCTGCCCACCGCAACCTTGCCGGCATTGATCGCCAGGCCGCCGGTGAAGGTATTCGCGCCACCCAGCGTAAGCGTGGCGGCACCGTTCTTGACCAGGCTGCCGCTGCCGCCAATGACACCGCCCAGCGTCAGTGCGTTCGAGCCCAGCACATTGAGCGAGCCACCCGCGCCCAGCGTGATGCCATTGCCGACCGCAAGCGCCGCGCTGGTGTCAAGCGACACCACGCCACCAACATTCAGCGCACCGGTTCCCAGTGCTCCACCGTTGCCCAGCACCAGGCTGCCGGCATTGAACGCCACGCCGCCGCCGAAGGTATTGGCGCCATTGAGCGTCAGCGACGACGCACCGCTCTTGACCAAGCCACCGGTGCCACCGATCACGCCGTTGAACGTCAACGCCTGGTTGCCAAGCAGATTGAGGCTGGCGCCCGAACCGAGGTTGACCGCGTTGGCCAGTGCAAGCGCTCCCGTGGTTCCATCGAGCGTCACGTTGCCACCGACACTGAGCGCACCGCTGCCCAGCGCAGCAGCATTGCCCAGCAGCAGGCCACCGGCGTTGAGTGCCACGCCGCCACTGAGGTTGTTCACGCCCGACAAGGTCTGCACGCCGGTGCCCAGCTTGACCAGGCCTCCCGTGCCTGCGGCGAACGTGCCGCTGTAGCTGGTATTGCCCAGCCCCGCGAGGGTGAGCGTGCGGCTGCCCAGGTTGACCGAACCGCCGAGGCCCGCCAGCGAACCGATGGTCTGGTTGGCGGCCGCCGACAGGTCCAGGGTGGTACCGACGCCGACCGTGACCGCACCGGTGGGCGACAGGCTGCCGCCCGCGCCCAGCGCCAACGCGCCTCCGGCCAGGTTGAAACTGCCGGTCAGCGCATTGGCGCCGTTCAAGGTGAGCGTGCCGGCGCCGTTCTTGGTCAGGTTGCCGGCACCGGAGATCGAACCATTCAATGACAACGCATTGCTGCCAAGCAGGTTCAGCGAGCCCCCGCCATTGATCACCAGATTGTTGCCCAGGGTGAAGCCCGCCGTCGTATCCAGTGAGGCGCTGCCACCCACGGTCAGGTTGCCGCTGCCCAGTGCACCGGCATTGCCCAGTACCAGGCCGCCGGCATTGAGGTTGACGCCGCCGGAGAACAGGTTTGCGCCGCCGAGAGTAACGATGCCGGTGTTGTTGACCGTCAGCCCGCCAGTACCGGACAGCACGCCCCCCAGGCTGAAGGCATTGGTCCCTGCCAGGGACAGATTGCCCCCAAGGCTGAAAGCGTTGGCCAGGTTAAGACCGGCCGTGGAGGAGGCGATGGCACCGCCGTTGGCGGTGAACAGCCCGGTGCCGAAGGAACCGGCATTGTTGAAATTGACCAGGCCATCATTGAGCGTGGTCGTACCCGCACCCGCCCACGCACCTTGCAGGTTCCAGGTACCGCTGTTGACGGTGAGCTTCTGGAAGTTGAGGTACTGGTTCCAGCCCAGCGTGGTCACCGCGCCGCCGGTGCCGGCCCCCGGGCCGCTGACGACGTTCTGCAGCACCAGCGTGTTGTTGGCCGCACCACTGCCGGTACCGGCGTCGACCGATCCCGCAGCCGCAACCTTTACCCCGGTGACACCGGTAATCACGCCGGCAAGAGCGGTGCCGCCGCCGCTCACAACGCTGGAACCCGACACTGCGGTGAAGGTGTTGCCGCCGGTTGAATCACCCAGGTGAACGCTGCCACTGACCGCCCCCGCATTGAGGAACGTGTTACCGCCAGAAGCCCCCAGGCCGACGCGTCCGTCGATGGTGCCGGTGTTGGTCACAGCGGCGGCTGCACCACCATAGGTCACCACCGTGGTCGCGTCGGAAACGCTGCCTGCACCGATCAACGACGTGCTGATCAGGCCGGCGTTGTTGATGGTGGTGGTGCCGTTGACATTCTGTGCCACCAGCGCCTGTCCACCGAAGCCCAGCAGCGTTGCGATGTTGACGACACCCTTGATCTGTCCGCTGGCGTTGTTGTTGACGACGATCGCGCTGTTGTTGGAAGAAGCATTGCCGACGACCAGGCCGGGCGAGGCGAGGATGATCGAGCTCGGATCGATCGTGCCATTGTTGTTGACCGTCACGTTGTCGCCGGTCAGCGTCGCTGCGTTGCCTCCACCTACGAGCGGCGGCGTACGCAGCAATGCACCTGCGGCGATGTTCAGCGTGAGGCCGTTGGTCGCGTTGGAGTAGTTGTTGATGTTGGTGGTGCTGTCGCAGTTCACGGTTGTGGTGCCCGTGCACGCTGCGAATGCCGATCCGCTGGCCAGTGTGGCGGCCAAAGCCGCCGCCAGCTGGTGTGCCCGCAATCGCGGCACCCGCCCTGCGCTGACCGCGCTTCCGCCGGGATTCTGGGCGACCTCCGAAGCAACCTGCATTACCCCAAGGGCACGATTGAAAACCAGACGGTAAATGCGGTTCATCGGTAAATCTCCATGAAAAGACCGGATGGCACAGCTGGCAGGTTTTTTGGAGACAATGCGGCCCACCCCGGCTCCCCGAACGGGAACAAGGCCTGAAGGCATTAACTCCTGAAAATCTTCACATCTTCACGCGATCGCACCCGGGGACAGGTGCGCCAGCGCGTCCGTCAAGGCGAAAACTCCCCGGTTTCGCCCGACGAATGGCGGCACTGTGCGACCGACGGTGCCAGCGGCATGTGAATCACGCGCGCTATTTTTATGACGTGCGTCAAATAATAGGGGCGGACAAAATGGTTTTGCCGAAAATGCATATTGCTGCATGTGGCGGGGAATCCATTCCCCGCCATGAGTAAATAAATTCAGCTACTGGAGAGTTTCATCAGCACCAGGCCGGAAACGATCAGCACCGCCGCACCGATCCGCATCGGGCTGACCTGCTCGCCCAGAAACACAATGCCCACCACGAACGCACCGACCGCGCCGATGCCGGTCCAGATCGTGTAGGCGGTGCCCAGCGGCAGGCTGCGCATGGCCACCGCCAGCAGCCAGAAGCTGGCGACCATGCCGATGATCGTGACCACGGTGGGGGTGAGCCGGGTGAAGCCTTCGGACTGCTTCATGGATACGGCCCAGACGATTTCCAGCAGGCCGGCAAACAACAGATAGATCCAGGCCATGACGGCCCTCCTCTTGGTAGGGCCAGGCCGTCCTGGTCATTGGTTCCCGATGTGGGGGAGGTCGTTCCTCCTGGCCGGCATTCTAGCAACGGGGGTCGGTGCCGGCCGCTGCCGGCGGCGACGGGTTACAGCCGATTCAGTGCGTGAAGCTGGCATCGACGCACCCGCCTGCGCTAGAATGAGCGCCTGCCATCGGCCAGCCGATGTGCAGTCCGGCTGTGGTCTCCGGCGCATCGCGCGCTGCTTCCCCTGTTCCGTGAACTGGCCGCCTACCGGGCGGCCAACGTCTCTATGGTGGCCCCGTCGGCCCCTCGCGACGCTAGGTCGAAAACCCCGCCAGGGCCGGAAGGCAGCAACGGTATCGATCGACGCGGGCGCCGAGGTCAGCCGGCGGGGCCATCGCCTTTTCTGCACTGGGGTCAGATCCCTTTGCATGGCAAGGGGCTCTGGCCCCGGCTTCGCATTCTTTGCCCGGCATGGCCCCGCGCCAATCTGGCTCGGGCGTGCCTGTTGGAACACCCGGCGCCACAGCGAACTGCGCAGCACGCCGTGCTGCAGCGGCGCATCGAAGTGACAGCAGCTGCGGTAGCGCACCTGGGCCAGCCCCTCGGCCAACAGTGCGCTCCAGCGCCTCCAGTCCAGCGGCCAGCACCGTATCGGCGGGCTGGCCGCTCCTGCTCAGGGCGGATCCTGCGCCAGTACGTGCGGCGCGGTCGGGCTCGCCAGCGGCACGCACTGCCCCGGCTGCGCGACGCGGTGCCCGCGCGCGGCCAGCGCCTGGCCATCGGCCGCGCTGGCGTAGTGGTACAGCATCATCCGCGCCTGCAGGTCGGCGCTGTACTCACGCTCCAGGTCGTCCACGCCGGTATGCGACGGATTGCCGTGCAGGCCGCAGTCGTGGGCGATCAGTTCGTTGTCGTTGGCGAAGCGGGCCAGCATCTCCGGAATCGGCCGGGTGTCGCCGCTCCAGGTCAGCGCGCCCTGCAGGCGCAGGCCGTAGGCGGTCTCCGGCCAGTGGTGGCGCACCGGGAACACCTCCAGGCGCACCCCCTCATGCCAGAACGCCTCACCCACCACGATCAGCTGGAACGCATCCCAGAAGTTCGCACCGCCTTCGGCCAGCACGTTCGGGTAGTCACCGATGCGCTTGTGCAGCAGCGGCACCACCGTGGCGGGCACGTACAGCCGCACCTTGCCGCGCCGGTGCGCATTGAAGAAGGTGTCCACGAACAGGCGCTCGAAACCGGCCACGTGGTCCAGGTGCACGTGGGTGACGAACAGCGCCTGCGGCATCTGCCCGTAGTGCGCCTTGAACGCGGTCAGTCCTTCGCCGCCGCAATCGATGGTCAGCCACGGGCGACCAGCGCGCTCGATCACCGACATCGGCGACCCCAGCTCGACCGCCGACGCATTGCCGACGCCGAGGAAACGCAACGACCAGTCCATCAGGTGCCCCGGTTCCAGGCCATGTCATAGGCGCGGCGCAGCCGCGCGTAGTCCTTCTGCACGTCTTCCACGCTGCGCTCGCCGCGCAGCTTGATCAGCGAGCGCAGCAGGCGCTTGAGGTTGCGCTCGCGCCAGGCGGTGGCCGGGATGCGGATCACCCCGCGATCGAAGTCGATCAGCCAGCCATGGCCACTGCCATCGAACAGGATGTTGTGCGCGTTGAGGTCGGCATGGTCCAGGCCGGCACGGTGGAAGCGGGCGATCAGCCGCCCGGTTTCCTCCCAGGGGGCGCCGCGGCCGGCGACCAGTGCGCGGTCGGCCAGCGAGCGCACGCCCTCGATCCGCTCCATCAGGATCGCCGCCCGGTAGCGCAGGCCCTCGCGCATGTAGAACGCGGCGATCGGCCGTGGCACCGGCAGCTTCTTCTCGCGCAGCGCGCGCATCAGGCGGAATTCGGCGAAGCTGCGGGTCCGGTCCGAGCCGCGCCAGAGATACTGGTCGTGGCTGATACGGGCGGCCATGCCGCCGCGCAGGTAGTGGCGCAGCACGCTGGCCCCGAACGGCGCATCGACGAACCAGGCGCTGCCGCGGCCGCCCTCGCCCACCGGCCGGGCCCTGCTGCCCCAGTGCTGGGGCGAGAACAGGCCGATCTCGGCTTGCCGCAGCCGCTCGCGGTCGAACAGAATGGCCCCGATGCCGCGACCCTCGCGGCATGGCGTCAGCGCTTCATTGGCGTCGAATGCGACCATTTCATTGAGTCTAACAACACATGGCATCAGCGTCCTCCTCCTTGTGCCTCCTGCGCCTGTCCGCACTGGGCGACGTCACCCACGTGGTGCCCCTGGTGCGCACCCTGCAGGCTGCGCGCCCGGACACGCCGATCCACTGGATCATCGACAAGGTCGGCCACAAGCTGCTCGACGGCCTGCCCGGCGTCACCTTCCATGCCTACGACAAGCAGAGCGGCATGGCCGGGGTCAAGGAACTGCGCAGGCAACTGCCGCCGGGGCGCTTCGAAGCGCTGCTGCAGATGCAGGTCGCGTTCCGCGCCAACCTGCTGTCGGCCTTCATTCCGGCCGAGCGCCGCATCGGCTACGACCGCAGCCGTTCGAAGGATCTGCACGGCCTCTTCATCAACGAGCGCATCCCCGACCGCCCCGGCATCCATGTGCTGGATGCCATCGGCAGCTTCTGCGAACCGCTGGGCCTGCGCCAGACCGAGGTCAGCTGGGACCTGGCCGTGCCGCCGTCCGCCTTCGAGTGGGCCGCCGCGCAGTGGCAGGACGATGGCCGCCCGGTACTGATGATCTCGCCCTGCTCCAGCCACGTGCGCCGCAACTGGTACGCCGACCGCTACGCCGCCGTGGCCAACCACGCCGTGCAACGCGGCTGGCAGGTGGTGCTGTGCGGTGGCCGCAGCGAGCTGGAACGCAGCATGGCCGACGCCATCCAGGCCCAGCTGCAGACGCCGGCACTGGATCTGGTCGGCAAGGACACGCTCAAGCAGCTGCCCGCGCTGCTGGCCCGCGCCAACCTGGTGATGACGCCCGACTCCGGCCCGATGCACATCGCCAATGCGATGGGCACCAAGGTGCTGGGCCTGCATGCGGCCAGCAACCCGAACCGTAGTGGCCCGTACTCGGACCGTCGCTACTGCGTGGACCGCTACGACGATGCGGCACGCAAGTACCTGGCCAAGCAGGCCGCCGATCTGAAATGGGGCACCAAGATCGAGTTCGACGATGTGATGGAACTGATCACCGTGGAAGACGGCATCGCCGCCTTCGAACGCTACGTCGCCGACCACCTGGGGTGAGCGGCGAGCGGCGCGGGATTACGCGCGCTGCGCGTAATCCTGGTAGGACTTCTCTTCCACGTACGCCGAACCCAGCGCCAGGTTGATCGCCTTCTTGATGCGCGCGCGTTCGTCGTTGCGCAGGTAGACGCTGCGCGCCAGGTCGACGAAGCCCTGGTCGAACGCCTGCGCCTTCTCCTTCAGGCGGATGTCGTCCTCGATGTCCCACAGCTGTTCGTTGACGGCCTTCAACTCGGCACGCAGCTTGGCGATGTCCTTCACCGCCGCCGGGTGTGCCATCCAGGTCTTCTCCAGCGCCGACAGCTCCCTGCGCACATTGGCCAGCTTGCCCTCGTCGCTGATGCGCTCGGACTTGATCTGCAGGATCGAGATCTTGTCCAGCAGCTCGCCGAAGGAAACGGGGACGAGGATTTCAGCGGTCATGGGGAAAGGCTCCAGCAGGTGATGCAGGTAGTTTAACCCGCAGCTCGCAATGAAACGGGTAGATCCATCGGGGCGGGGAGAGGCAGGCAAAGGGAGGGGCCACGCGTTGCGCAACGCGCGTCGCGTCCCGCGCCAGATAAAGAAAAAGGGCTGCCTTTCGGCAGCCCTTTTTCTTTATCTGGCGGAGAGGGGGGGATTCGAACCCCCGAGGCGCTATAAACGCCTGCCTGATTTCGAGTCAGGTACATTCAACCACTCTGCCACCTCTCCGGGTGGTCCCCGGCGGACCGGGGACGCGCATCATACGAGGAAGTGAGCCCGACGACAAGTCATTCCGGCCCACGAAGTGAAAAATACCTGAGTACATGCCTTGCCGGATGGCGGAAGCCCCCCGATGATGCCTGTCTCCCCCGGCAATACCCGCCCTGCACACCATGATCGAATTCGGACACCTCACCCATCCCGGCCTGCGCCGCGAGCTCAACGAGGACACCTACTACGGTGACAGCGAGCTGGCCCTGTGGCTGGTGGCCGACGGCATGGGCGGGCACGCCTGCGGCGAGGTGGCCAGCGCGCTCGCGCGCGAAACCATCGTGCGCGAGATCCGCCGTGGCGCGCCGTTGGCCCAGGCCATCCGTACCGCCGACGAAGAGATCATCCGTGCCTCGCGGCGGCGCAACGACACCCTGCCGATGGGCACCACGGTGGTCGCGGCGCGCGTGCAGGGCAATCGCTACGAAGTGGCCTGGGTCGGCGACAGCCGCGCCTATCTGTGGCGCGACGGCCAGCTGGCGCAGCTCAGCCAGGACCACAGCGTGGTGCAGGAACTGGTCGCGCAGGGCAACCTGACCGCCGAACAGGCGCGCGCGCATCCGCATCGCAACGTGGTCACCCAGGCACTGGGCGTGACCGACCCGGCACACCTGAACGTGGCGACCACCAGCGGTGAGCTGCGCCCGGGCATGCAGCTGCTGCTGTGCAGTGATGGCCTGACCGAGGAAGTGGACGACCGCAGCATCGCCCGCACCCTGGCGTTCGAGGACGCCAGCGCGCAGGAATGCGTGGACACGCTGGTCGCCGCCGCGCTCGACGGTGGTGGCCGCGACAACATCAGCGTGATCCTGGTGCGCTGCCATTAAGCGGTAGATCCACGCCATGCGTGGAGGCGGTAGTGCCGGCCGCTGGCCGGCTCACCGGGAAAACGTGTTTCACGCAGATGCCGGCCAGCGGCCGGCACTACCTCATTGCAGGCACTACGCGCTGACGGGTTCTTCCACCTTCGGGCCATCCCACAGTGCGTGACCGGCCTTCTTGCGCAGCCGCTCCAGGCGTGCGGCATGCGCTTCCAGCTCCGACGGCGTGGCCACCACGCGCGGGCGCGGCAGCAGCTTGCTGGTGTCGAACGCGTGCAGCGCCGCACCGGCGCTCCCGCCCTCCTCGTCGCCCAGACCAAAGCCGATCTCTTCCTGGCCGGAGGTCAGCGCGATGTAGACATCGCCGAGGATCTGCGCATCAAGCAGGCCGCCATGCAGGGCGCGGTGCGAGTTGTCCACGCCCAGCCGCTTGCACAGCGCGTCGAGCGAATTGCGCTGGCCCGGGAAGCGCTCGCGCGCCATCACCAGGGTATCGATCACCGTGCAGCGGTCGGTGATCTTTCCGTACTGTGGGCCCAGCAGCGACAGTTCGTTGTCGAGGAAGCCCAGGTCGAACGCCGCGTTGTGGATGATCAGCTCGGCGCCATCGATGAACGCCAGGAACTCATCGGCGATCTGCGCGAAGTCCGGCTTGTCCTCCAGGAACTCCAGCGTCAGCCCGGTGACTTCCTGCGCGCCCTGCTCGAACTCGCAGTCCGGCTTGATGTACTGGTGGTAGTTGTTGCCGGTCGGGCGGCGCTTGAACAGCTCCACGCAGCCGATTTCGACGATGCGGTTGCCCTTCTTCCATTCCAGGCCGGTGGTTTCGGTATCAAGGATGATCTGACGCATGGGCTCAGTTTACCGGGCTGGCGTCGCGGATCTGGATGGCCGCGTTGCGCGCCAGGGTGTCCACCCGCTCGTTGTCCGGGTCGCCGGAGTGCCCCTTCACCCAGCGCCAGTCGATCTGGTGCCGCAGCGTGGCCGCATGCAGGCGCTCCCACAGTTCGCGGTTCTTCACCGGGTCACCACCGGCGGTCTTCCAGTTCTTGCGGATCCAGCCGGGCATCCACTGGGTCAGGCCCTGCCGCACGTACTGCGAATCGGTGTAGAGCACGATGTTGCACGGCTCGGTCAGCGTCTCCAGCCCGGAAATGGCCGCCATCAGCTCCATCCGGTTGTTGGTGGTATGCGCTTCGCCGCCGCTCAGTTCGCGCTCATGGCCCTTGTAGCGCAGCAGGGCGGCCCAGCCGCCGGGGCCAGGATTGCCAAGGCAGGAACCGTCGGTGTGGATTTCGATGGTTTTCAATACAACTCCAGATCAGGTGACAACGGTGCCGTGCCAGCGCACCGGCAGCGGTTTCGGCCCGGGCAGGGCCAGCGTGCGTTTTTCGGCATGGAACAGGCAGGCCGCGCGCAGCGGCGCCCACCCGCCCGGCCGGCGGCTGCCGGCGCCGCGCCAGAGTGGGCCGAGGAAACGCATGTCGTCGCACTCCAGGCCGTGGCGGCCAAGCAGCAGGCGGATCCGCTGCGGCGTACGCACCACCAGCCCATGCTGGCGCCAGTGCGTGCGGTAGGGGCTGAACGGGTTGAGGCTGCTCAGCCACAGGTGGCCGCCCGGCATCAGCACGCGCTCGCACTCGTCCAGCAGCTGGTCGGCATCGCCGGTGGTGACATGCTGCAGCACGACCGCATTGACGCTTTCGTTGGCCAGCGGCAGCGGCAGTGCGCAGCGGGTATCGCCGGCATACCCCGGCCCCTGCCGGAACAGGCGCAGGCCACGCCCGCCCAGCTGTGCATCGTCCAGCCAGCCTGCGCTGGGCGCGATCCACAGCCACGGCTGCACCGGCAGCGCCGACAGCTGCGGCAGCAGCAGCTGCCGCTCCAGCACGCGCAGGGACGCCGCCGGTTCACTGTCGAACCACGGAGCCTGGCTCGCTTGACGGGTGCTCTGCAGCGCGGGCATGGTCCAATTCTATGCGACTGACTGCCCTGCCCGCATTTGCGGACAACTACATCTGGACGTTGATCGACGACGATGGCGCCGCCGTGGTCGTCGATCCCGGCGATGCCGCACCGGTACTCGCGCTGGCCGATCAGGGCCTGCGCGTGGACACGATCCTGCTTACCCACCACCACGACGACCACATCGGTGGCGTGCCCGCACTGCGGGCGCGTTTTCCCTGCGCACGGGTCATCGCACCGGCCGACGAGCGCATCCCGGCGGCGACCGAGCGGGTCGGCGAAGGTGAACGCGTTCAGGCAATGGGCCAAACATTCCACGTACTATCCGTGCCCGGGCATACCCGCAGCCACATCGCGTTTCACACCGCTGAACATCTTTTCAGCGGAGATTCGTTGTTCAGCCTGGGCTGTGGACGCCTGTTCGAAGGTACGCCGTCCCAGCTTCTGGCATCGATGCGCAAGCTGGGTACCTTGCCCGCGCAGCTGCTGTTGTGTTGCGCCCACGAGTACACCGTGTCAAATGCCGTCTTCGCGCGGCATGTCGACCCCGCCAACGCTGCCCTGTGGCAGCGCCAAGAGGAGGCTTTGGCCATGCGCCGCGATGACCGTTCCACCCTGCCGGTAACCCTGGCCAGCGAATTCGAATGCAATCCGTTCCTGCGTGTGCACACGGCGCCGATCCGCGCGTCGGTGTCGGCACACCTGGGCCGCGACGTCGTTGACGACGTCGACGTCATGGCCGGTCTCCGGCATTGGAAAGACGGCTTCCGCGCATGATGCGCCGAAGTCTGCCGCTGGCCCTGGGCCTGGTCCTGGGGCTGGCCGGAACCGCAGGCGCGCAGTCGCTGGGCGCCGGCATCAGCCAGAACCTGACCGCCGCTGCGGCCCTTCCGCTGGATCCGGCCGCGCTGCCGGCCGCGTCGGTGCGCAACGGCCAGGAGATCTTCTCCAGCTTCCGCGATGGCCTGGCCGAGCCTACCTGCGACGCCGAGGCCACCAGCCCGCGCTGGCAGAAGCAGTTTGCCCACGCGCCCTCGCGACTGGCCAACCAGGATGACGATGCGCTGGTGCTGTTCGGTTACGTGGTCGAGGAACTGCGCAAGGCCAACCTGCCCACCGAATTCGCACTGATCCCGTTCGTGGAAAGCGGCTACCGGCCCAACGCCCGCAACGGCAGCGGCCCCACCGGCCTGTGGCAGTTCATCGCCACCACTGCGCGCAACCACCGCGTACCGATGGCCAACGGCTACGACGGCCGCCTGTCGGCGGTCGATTCCACCCAGGCCGCAGTGCGTTACCTGAAGACCCTGCATGGCATGTTCGGCGGCGACTGGCGCCTGGCCACCATGGCCTACAACGCCGGCGAGTACCGCGTGCTGCAGTCGCTGCGCAAAGCCGGCATGAATGCGCAGAATGCCAAGCCGTCGGCCCTGCCCGGCCTGTCGCCGGTCACCTATGCCTACGTCGAGAAGCTGCACGCCCTGGCCTGCGTGCTGGAAGACGTGGAGGATCAGCCGGGCGTGATGGCCTCGCTGGACCGCACCGTGCCGGTGCTGAAGGACCACACCCTGCCCGCCGGCACCAGCATCCAGCAGTGGGCCGCACAGCGCGCCCTGGACCCGGCCAGGATCGCCCGCCTGAACCCTGCCCTGGCGGGCGGCGGCCGCGCCTCGTCGGGCACCACCCGCGTGCTGGCGCCGGTCTCGGCTGCCAATGTGGCCGTCGCAGACGCCGCCACCGTGCAGGTGGCCAGCGCCGCACCGGTGGCCACCACCACGCCAGCGCCGCAGGTCGCCAAGACCGTCGCCGCGATCGCCGATCGTCCGCGCAGCCGCCGCCACACCGTGCGTGACGGCGAATCGGCCTGGACCATCGCCCGCCGCTACGGCATGCCGGTCAAGGCCCTGCTGTCACTGAACGGCCTGAGCGGCAGCAGCGTGCTGAAGCCGGGCGCGGTGCTGCGCGTCGAGGATTGACGCGGCCGCCAAGCGCCTCCCGTGTAGAGCCGAGCCCATGCTCGGCTTTTTTCTTGCCTGCGGCTTGTCGCGGTTCATGGCCCGCCGGGCATGGGCTTGGCGCTACAGTTCAATTCCAGCAGCGCTCCAACAAAAAAAGGCCCGGCATTGCCGGGCCTTTTCATACCTGCAGCCGATGGGCTTACAGGTTCGCTTCGGTGGTCTGGACCACGAACTTCTTGCGCATCGCCTCGATGTAGGCCTTGGCCGCGGCCATGCCGTCGATCTGGCTCAGCTGTTCCTTCAGCTGCTTCTGCTGCTCTGCGGTCACTTCCTTGATGTCGCCCGGATTGACCTTGTTCACCGCAAACAGCAGCGCGTGGCCGTTCACGTCGACCTTGCCATAGCTCGGCTTGCCCTCGGCCGGCACCGGCGCGCTGAAGATCGCGCGGTTGATTTCCGGGGTCGGCACCGGCTGGCTGCGCGGCAGGCCCGGCATCGGGCTCAGCTGCAGCTTCTCGCTGGCGGCCAGCGACTGCAGGGTGGCACCGGCCTTCAGCTTGGCCAGGATGGCGTCGGCGGCCTTGTCGCTGGCCTGGCGCTGGCGATCGGCGCGGATCGCAGCAATCACCTGCTCACGGGCCTTGTCCAGCGGCAGGGCCTGTTCCGGCGTGTGCGCAGCCACACGGATGACCACGCTGTGGTTGGTCGCGCCGCCCAGGGCGATCGGGTCACTGGCGGTACCGTCCTGCACCAGCACGTCGGAGAAGGCGGCACGCAGCACGGCCGGATCGGCGGCGATGCCACTCGCGGTCGCGCGGGTGATCGGGCCCAGCGTCTGCAACGGCAGGTTCACTTCCTTGGCCGCCGCAGCCAGGTCGCTCGGGCTCTTGTTGATGGCATCGACCAGGCGACCGGCCAGCTCGTTGAAGCCGCGCTCACCGTCGGCCTTGAGCTGTTCGGCGGCCAGCGTGTCACGCACTTCCTCGAACGACTTGCCCTGGCCACCGCGCACAGCAGCCACCTTGATGATGTGGTAACCGAACTCGGTCTTGACCGGGCCGATCACGTCACCGGCCTTGGCCGCAAACAGCGCGTCCTCGAACGGCTTGACCATCGCACCACGCTCGACCCAGCCCAGGTCACCGCCCTGGTCCTTGGAGCCCGGATCTTCCGAATTGGCCTTGGCCAGCGCGCCGAAATCGGCACCGGCCGCCTTCGCTTCGGCAGCGATCTTGTTCGCCTTGGCCTCTGCACCGTCACCGGTGATCAGGATGTGCGAAGCCTGGCGCTGCTCCGGCGAGGTGAACTTGGCCTTTTCCTCTTCATAGCGCTTGCGCAGGGTGGCTTCATCGGCCGGGGTCGGTGCCGGCAGGTTCGCGCCGTTGATCTCGACGTACTCCAGCGACACGCTCTCGGCCTGGCGGAAGTCCTTGCCGTGGCTGTCGTACCACTGCTTGATCTGCGCGTCGGTGACCGGCGCGGTATCGGCCGGCACCGGCGGCAGCGCAGCCAGCTCGACGTCGCGGGTCTCGCCCAGCAGCTTCAGCAGGCGCTCGGTCTCGGCCTGGGTGACGAAACCGGAGCTCTGCAGGCCCGACGGGATCACCGACTGCTGCAGGCTCTCACGCACCAGTTCCTGGAACTGGGTCGGCGTACGCGGCGGGTTGCCGCCGGCCAGGGCCAGGCGATAGTTGTTCTCGTTGAACTTGCCGTTCGAATCGAGGAACGCCGGCATGGTCGCGATGTACTCGCGCACGGCGCCGTCGCCGATCACCACGCCCGCCTGTTCACCAACCAGGCGCACGACCTGCTCGTCGATCAGCTGATCGAGCACGGCCATCTTGTTTTCGGTGCTCTCGAACGCCCGCGGGTCGAAGTTGTCGCCCTGCTGCTGGCGCTCACGCATGCGCTCCTGCTCGAAACGCGTGCGGAAATCCTGCGAGCTGATCTCATGGTGCTGCCACAGCATGCGCACCGGCCACCACGACGGTGCCGAACGCCACCAGGTCGGCGGCGCGGATACCCTGGCCACGTTCTGTGCGCCGACGCCACCGAGGTAGCTGTTGTCGATCACGAACAGGAACGGAATCATCAGCAGCCCCAGGATCACGGTGACGATCCAGCCTGAGGTCTTGTCGCGGAGTTTCTGCAGCATGGTGAGGAATCACAAGGCCTGATTGGCGAGCCCGGCAGTGTAACCCGCTTCGCCGCAGGGACCAAAAGCAACCCCGGCGCGGCCCGCGCCCGCCTCCGCAGGCGCGCGTGACCCGCGCACTGGCAATGTCCGCTCATGACGCAAAGAAAAAGCCCCCGGCTTGCGCCGAGGGCTTTTGAAGTTGGCGGAGCGGACGGGACTCGAACCCGCGACCTCCGGCGTGACAGGCCAGCATTCTAACCAGCTGAACTACCGCTCCGCGCTGAAACTTTGCAGGCGCCCAGTATATCCGAAGATTCCCTGGAAACCCAGCCCGATGAACACTTTTTTCAAAGTTTTTTCACAGGGACTTAAGAAGTCTGCAATGGCGGAGCGGACGGGACTCGAACCCGCGACCTCCGGCGTGACAGGCCAGCATTCTAACCAGCTGAACTACCGCTCCGTTCTTGCAAAAACCTTTTTGTCTTCTTCCCGGACCTGCCGGTGAGAAGACAAGGCCCCCAGCTTTCGGCCGGGGGCCTCGATGTAATGGCGGAGCGGACGGGACTCGAACCCGCGACCTCCGGCGTGACAGGCCAGCATTCTAACCAGCTGAACTACCGCTCCGCGTTGTTACCTTTCTTGCTTTCAGCCGGCCTGGACCGGGGAGAAAACAAAGCCTCCAGCTTTTGGCCGGAGGCCTCGTTGAATGGCGGAGCGGACGGGACTCGAACCCGCGACCTCCGGCGTGACAGGCCAGCATTCTAACCAGCTGAACTACCGCTCCACACTCAAACTTTTACCGCGGTGCTGTGGTGGGTGCTGAGGGTTTCGAACCCCCGACCCTCTCCGTGTAAAGGAGACGCTCTACCGCTGAGCTAAGCACCCCAGCGAGCCGCTTAGTTTACAGCATCCTTCAGGGCCTTACCAGCCTTGAACGACGGATTCTTCGAAGCAGCGATCTTGATGGTGTCGCCGGTCTTCGGGTTGCGGCCGGTGCGGGCAGCACGGTCGCGGACCTGGAAGGTACCGAAGCCAACCAGGGTGACCGCATCGCCGTCCTTCAGCGCCTTGGTGATGGCAGCAACGACGGCATCGACAGCGCGGCTGGACTCTGCCTTGGTCAGGTCGGCAGCTTCAGCAACGGCATCGATCAATTCGGTCTTGTTCATTCTCTACAACTCCTTTGGCGGTGGGTTCCGCGGATTCGACAGGGAAGCAACCGCATGCCATCTGCATGCGGCCGCCATGTGGAAACGGTTCGCCGAATTCAGCGATCACCAGACTGCGATCACTCATTCGCGAGTGCTGCTTTTATACCAGTGGCCCTACCCCCACGCAAGCTGAAAGCCAGCAACGACGCGGGTTTCGGGCCATCGGACAGCGCGCGTCAATGCTTGACGCGCGCGTTTCCACTCGGTTTGGCCTTGCTGCGCACCGTGACGCGCTGCGCACTCTTGCGCGCCTTCTTCGGTGCCAACGGACGCTCCAGCGCCAGGTCCAGGACTTCTTCGATGTACTTCACCGGCACGATCTTCAGATCGCGGGTGACGTTGGCGGGGATGTCGGCCAGGTCCTTGCGGTTCTCCTCGGGAATGATGACCGTGCGGATTCCGCCACGCAGTGCAGCCAGCAGCTTCTCCTTCAGTCCACCGATGGCCGTGACGCGGCCACGCAGGGTGATCTCGCCGGTCATCGCCACGTCGGCACGCACCGGCACCTTGGTCAGCATCGATACCAGCGAGGTGACCATCGCCGCGCCGGCGCTCGGACCGTCCTTCGGCGTAGCGCCATCGGGCACGTGCAGGTGCACGTCGTGCTTCTGCAGGAAGTCGCTGTCGATGCCAAAGCCCACGGCGCGCGAACGCACCACCGACAGCGCGGCCGACGCCGATTCCTTCATCACGTTGCCGAGCTGGCCGGTCAGGATCAGCTGGCCCTTGCCCGGCACCAGCGTGGATTCGATCTGCAGCAGGTCGCCACCGACTTCGGTCCAGGCCAGGCCGGTGACCAGGCCGATCTCGTTCTCCTCCTCGGCACGGCCGAAGTCGAAGCGACGCACGCCCAGGTACTTGTCCAGGTTCTTGCTGGACACGCTCACCAGCGCCTTCTTCTTCGCGCCCTTCTTCGCCTTCGCCGGCTGCGGCCCGGCCAGCGCGATCTCCTTCACCACCTTGCGGCAGATCTTGGCGATCTCGCGTTCCAGGTTGCGCACGCCCGACTCTCGCGTGTAGTAGCGCACGATGTCCTGGATGGCGTCACTGCCGATCTCCAGCTCTTCCGGCTGCAGGCCGTTGGCCTTGACCTGCTTGGGCACCAGGTAACGGGTGGCGATGTTGAGCTTCTCATCCTCGGTGTAGCCGGGGATGCGGATCACTTCCATGCGGTCCAGCAGCGGGCCGGGAATGTTGAGCGAGTTCGAGGTGGCCACGAACATCACTTCGGACAGGTCCAGGTCCACTTCCAGGTAGTGGTCGTTGAACGCGCTGTTCTGCTCGGGGTCGAGCACTTCCAGCAGCGCCGAGGACGGATCGCCGCGGAAGTCCATCGACATCTTGTCGATCTCGTCGAGTACGAACAGCGGGTTCTTGCTGCCGACCTTGTTGAGGTTCTGCACGATGCGACCCGGCATCGAACCGACGTAGGTACGACGGTGGCCACGGATCTCGGCCTCGTCACGCACGCCGCCCAGCGACATGCGCACGAACTTGCGGTTGGTGGCCTTGGCGATGGACTGGCCCAGCGAGGTCTTGCCCACGCCCGGCGGCCCGACCAGGCACAGGATCGGGCCCTTCATCTGCTTCACGCGCGACTGCACCGCCAGGTATTCAAGGATGCGCTCCTTGACCTTCTCCAGGCCGTAGTGATCGGCATCGAGGGTGTCCTGCGCCACCTTCAGGTCCTTGCGCACCTTGCTGCGCTTCTTCCACGGCACGCCCAGCAGCCACTCCAGGTAGTTGCGCACGACCGCCGCTTCGGCCGACATCGGCGACATCTGCTTGAGCTTGTTCAGCTCGTTGCGCGCCTTGGCCTCAACGGCCTTCGGCATGCCGGCCTCGGCGATCTTGCGCGCCAGTTCTTCCAGCTCGCCAGGCGCATCGTCCAGGTCACCCAGTTCCTTCTGGATGGCCTTCATCTGTTCATTGAGGTAGTACTCGCGCTGGCTCTTCTCCATCTGCGACTTCACGCGGCCGCGGATGCGCTTCTCCATCTGCTGCACGTCGATCTCGCCGTCGACCAGGCCCACCAGCATCTCCAGGCGGTCACCCACGGCCAGCGTTTCCAGCAGGCGCTGCTTGTCGGCCAGGCGCACGCTGATGTGCGCGGCGATGGTGTCGGCCAGGCGCGCCGGCTCGTCGATGCCCGACAGCGTCTGCAGCAGTTCCGGCGGCAGCTTGCGGTTGGTCTTCACGTACTGCTCGAACAGCGACATCAGCGAGCGGGCGATCGCCTCGACCTCACGTGCTTCGCGCTCGTCGGTGGCGTCGATCTCCACCGCCTGCCCGTGCAGCGAGCCATTGCGCTCGTCGACATGGGTGACCTGCACGCGCGACAGGCCTTCGACCAGCACCTTGATGGTGCCGTCGGGCAGCTTCAGCAGCTGCAGCACCTGCGCCAGCGTACCGACCTGGTAGAGGTCGGCCGCATGCGGGTCGTCGGTTTCGGCAGACTTCTGCGCCAGCAGCAGGATGCGCTTGTCCGCTTCCATTGCCTGCTCAAGCGCGTGCATGGACTTGTCACGGCCGACGAACAGCGGGATGACCATGTGCGGGAACACCACTACGTCGCGCAGCGGCAGGACCGGCAGGTCGAGGGTTTCACTTGGGGAACGGGCCATGGGGGCTCCAGGGAAGGGGAAAACCGCCTCCGGGAGGGCATCTTCCGGAGACAAAAAAAGCCGATGGCCCCGTTATGGGGCCATCGGCTTTCAGATGCAAGGCATTCCTTGAAAATCCTTTCCAATCAACAACCTGGAAGGATCACTCGGCGCCTGCGGCCTTCTGTTCAGGGGCCGTCGGGGTCTGGTAGATCAGGTACGGCTCGGACTTGTGCTCGATCACCGATTCGTCCACCACCACCTTGCTGACGTTTTCCTGCGACGGCAGGTCGTACATGGTGTCCAGCAGGACCGATTCGACGATGGTGCGCAGGCCACGGGCACCGGTCTTGCGCTTGAGCGCCTTGCGGGCAATGGCCGACAGCGCGTCCGGGCGGAACTCCAGCTCGACGTTCTCCATCTCGAACAGCTTCTTGAACTGCTTGGTGATGGCGTTCTTCGGCTCGGTCAGGATCTTGATCAGGGCCGGCTCGTCCAGCTCCTCCAGGGTCGCCACCACCGGCAGGCGGCCGACGAACTCGGGGATCAGGCCGAACTTGATCAGGTCTTCCGGCTCGACTTCGGCCAGCACCTTGCCCACTTCCTGCTTGCGCTCGCTGCTCTTGACCTTGGCACCGAAGCCGATGCTGCCGATGTCGGTGGAACGGGCCTGGATCACCTTGTCCAGCCCGGCGAACGCGCCGCCGCAGATGAACAGGATGTTCTTGGTGTCCACCTGCAGGAATTCCTGCTGCGGGTGCTTGCGGCCACCCTGCGGCGGCACGCTGGCCACGGTGCCTTCGATCAGCTTCAGCAGGGCCTGCTGCACGCCTTCGCCGGATACATCGCGGGTGATCGACGGGTTCTCGCTCTTGCGCGAGATCTTGTCGATTTCATCGATGTAGACGATGCCCTGCTGCGCCTTCTCGACATCGTAGTCGCACTTCTGCAGCAGCTTCTGGATGATGTTCTCCACGTCCTCGCCCACGTAACCGGCTTCGGTCAGCGTGGTGGCGTCGGCCATGGTGAACGGCACGTTGAGCAGGCGGGCCAGGGTTTCGGCCAGCAGCGTCTTGCCCGAACCGGTCGGGCCGACCAGCAGGATGTTCGACTTCGCCAGTTCGACGTCGTCGTTCTTCTGCCGGCTCTCGATGCGCTTGTAGTGGTTGTAGACGGCCACGGCCAGGGTGCGCTTGGCACGGTTCTGGCCGATCACGTACTGGTCGAGGACCTCGAGGATCTCGCGCGGCTTGGGCAGCGAACTGCGCGCCGACTGCGCCTTTTCCTCAAGTTCCTCACGGATGATGTCGTTGCACAGCTCCACGCACTCATCGCAGATGAATACGCTCGGACCCGCAATCAGCTTGCGCACTTCATGCTGGCTCTTGCCGCAGAAAGAGCAGTAGAGGATCTTGCCGGTGTCCGTGGAACGACCTTGGCGGTCTTCGCTCATGCTTCGCTTACCCAGTTACCCCACCCGCTGAACGGGGGTTCGATTCGAGAATAGCACAGGGCCGAGGGGACACCAGTCCCGCCCGACCCTGCAGGAACGGAGCCTTCCTGGCCCCGTGAAGGCCGGTCAGCCGGCCTGGATCGACTCATCCGGACGACGCTCCAGGACCTGGTCGACCAGACCGTAGGCCTGCGCCTCGAAGGCGCTCTTGAAGTTGTCGCGCTCGGTGTCGCGGGCGATCGTCTCCAGCGACTGGCCGGTGTGCTTGGCCAGGATCTCGTTCAGGCGCGAACGCAGGGTCAGGATCTCACGCGCGTGGATGTCGATGTCGGTGGCCTGGCCCTGGTAGCCGCCCAGCGGCTGGTGGATCATCACGCGCGAGTTCGGCAGCGCATAGCGCTTGCCGGCTTCGCCCGCGGCCAGCAGCAGGGCGCCCATCGAGGCGGCCTGGCCGATGCAGGTGGTGCTCACATTCGGCTTGATGTACTGCATGGTGTCGTAGATCGCCATGCCGGCGGTGACCACGCCACCCGGCGAGTTGATGTAGATGTTGATGTCCTTTTCCGGGTTTTCCGATTCCAGGAACAGCAACTGCGCCACCACCACGTTGGCCATGTGATCGTCGATCGGGCCCACGAGGAAGATCAGGCGCTCCTTCAACAGGCGCGAATAGATGTCGTAGGCACGCTCGCCGCGGCTGGTCTGCTCGACCACCATCGGAACCAGGTTCAGGGCTTTGGTTCGGTTGTCCATTACGTGAGGTACCTATCTTGGGGGGCAACAACCCCGCGCCGGCAAAGGCGCGGGGCATCCGGTGATCCGCCGGCTTACTGGCGGATCGCGTCCTGGAACGACAGCTTCTCTTCGGTGTGCTGGGCACGCTCGGCGATCCAGTCGATCACCTGCTCTTCCATCACACGGTTCTGCAGGCCAGACATCAGCTGGGGGTCGTTGCGGTACATCTCAATGACCTGCTCCGGCTCTTCGTAGGTCGAGGCGATCAGACGCATCGTTTCGTTCAGGCGCTTGGCTTCCAGGCGCAGGTCGTTGATGCGGGCCACTTCACCGACCAGCAGGCCGACCAGCACGCGCTTGGCGGCAGCGTCCTTGAAGCCTTCGTGGGCATCGGCCGGGATCTCGCCGACGTTCTGGCCGTTGCGGCGCAGCTGCTCGACCTGCTGGGCCAGCATGGCGCGGGCTTCGTTCTCGACCAGGCGCGGCGGCATTTCCACCGACGAGTAGGCCGCGATCAGCTGCTCGCCCACTTCACGGCGCAGGCGGTTCATCAGCGCGCCCTTCAGCTCACGCTCCAGGTTGGCGCGGATGTCGCTGCGGAACTGCTCGACGTCGCCACCCTTCACGCCGAAGCTCTTGATGAAGGCTTCGTCGACCGCCGGCACGACCGGCTCGGACACTTCGGCAACCTTGACGGTGACCTGCACGGTCTTGCCGGCCAGCACCGGCACGCGCCAGTCAGCCGGGAACTCGACGTCCAGGGTCTTCTCTTCACCCTTGGCCAGGCCGACCAGGCCCTTTTCGATGGTGTCGAACATCATGCCCTGGCCCAGGACGATCGAGCCCTTCTCGGTGCCCTCGGCCGGCAGGCGCTCTTCGCCGGCCTGCGACCAGGTTTCCACCGCGACCAGGTCGCCGTCCTGTGCGCCACGGCTGACCGGGGCCCAGGTACGACGCTGGTTCTGCAGGTTCTCGATCATCTGGTCGATGTCGGCGTCGGTGATCTCGGCGGTGTGGCGCACGACGGTCAGCTTGCTGACGTCGATGTCGCCGAAGTCCGGCACCACTTCCACGGTGGCCACGAAGGAGAACTCACCCTCGTCGCCCTTGTCGATGCGCGGGCTGCCGACGACGCGCAGGTCGTGCTCGCGCACGGCCGCGTCGAAGGTCTCGCGCAGCAGGCCGTCCAGCGCCTCGCCACGGACCTGCGCGCCGAAGCGCTGCTCGATCACCTTGGCCGGCACCTTGCCCGGACGGAACCCCTTGATGCGGGTGGTACGGGCGATTTCGCCCAGGCGGCCGGCGATGTGGCTCTGCAGACGCTCTTCCGGCAGCGAGAAGCTCAGGCGGCGTTCCAGGTTGCCGGTGGATTCGATCGAAGCTTGCATGTTGACTCCTGCCACCGGTGGCCCAGGCCCCCGGCTCGATGATTGGGATGAAACGGTTGTAAGGACACGACGTCTGGGACGCGCCTGCTTGCCGCAGCCCTTTAGTTTCGCCCAATTCGGCCTGCACTGCCAGCGCGTGCCGGTCAAGGGGGCGCCGAGGGCCCGATCAGGGCGGGGACAGGCCGGCACTGGTGCGAAAGGGGGGACTCGAACCCCCACGCCTTGCGGCACTGGAACCTAAATCCAGGGCGTCTACCAATTCCGCCACTTTCGCGTGGCCGGCACAGGCCCTCATTGTCGCAGGCAGCGTCGGCCAGCGGAAGGCCTGCACAAAGATGAACACCTGCAACTGCCGGTTTCCGGGCACCGCGTCACTGATCCCGCGCACTGCGCGGCGCCGGCGTGACGCACAGGCAAGAAAAAAGCCACTTGGCGAACCAAGTGGCTTTCGTCTGGTGGGCTGTCAAGGATTCGAACCTTGGACCTATTGATTAAGAGTCAACTGCTCTACCAACTGAGCTAACAGCCCGAAATCGGGGCGCGAATTATGGCTTGATCACAGCGGTGGGTGCAAGCACTTTTTTCAACGATGTTGAACCAAGTACCGCTGTTCCAGCACCGCGGCAGATCCACGCCCTGCGCGGGTACCGCTACGTGTGATCCCGGAAATCGAAGGGGTCACACTTATAAGAAAAAAGCCACCTGGCGTACCAGGTGGCTTCTGTCTTGGTGGGCCGTCAAGGATTCGAACCTTGGACCTATTGATTAAGAGTCAACTGCTCTACCAACTGAGCTAACGGCCCGTGAAACTCAGACGCACATTGTAACGTGCATTCTGTTTATTGCAATACCGCTCCGGCTGCGCCGATACGGTTGAAACAGTGGGGTGGCTGAGGGGATTCGAACCCCCGACCACCGGAATCACAATCCGGTACTCTAACCAACTGAGCTACAGCCACCACTGAAACTTCTGCTCCCCTGCCGATGCTGCCAGCAGTGGAACCTGATGCGTTGCGACCGGGTGGGACCAGAAGGCCGCCCCCTGAAGCGAGTCCGGCATTTTCCGGGAGTCGCGAAGGAATTGCAAGCATTTCTTCACATTGATGTGCCGGTCGCCATTCCGGCCCGCGTCGCGCTGCGCACGCGCCCGCCTCAGCGCCGATCCTCATCCAGCAGTGACTTGAACAGATCGGCCGACGGCATCTGCGAAAGCGGGATGTCCGCCATCTTGAACCACTGCGCCGGCGCTTCCGGATGCGGTCCCGACAGCACCACCCTGCCCTTACCGTGGCGATACGACGCAGCCGCAATGTCGCCATTGGTGTAGCGGGAAATCACCTTGAACCCTTGGTCGCGTGGCGCCTTGGGCAGGTAGGGACCGTCCTGGAAGTACACCGTCTGGCGACGCCCGTCCCAGACGACGGGAATCACGGCATCGTCTTCATCCTGCACCGGGAATCCCGGCCTGCCGGCCTCGGCGTCCAGGTCCTGCGCCAGCAGGCCCAGATGCGATGCACCGGCCAGGTAGGCCCCCATGCACAGGCCGATGTAGGTTCCGCCTGCATCGACGAAACGACGGATGACTGCCGCCCCCTCTTCGCCCACCGCCGCCATCGCGGCGTCGATGTCCTGCCCGCCCCCTGGCTGCACATAGGCCCGGTAGCGCGACGTGGCCAGCGAATCGACATCGACGGCCTCGCCCGGGCCGACGAACACCACGTGATAGTCCGGACGCGAACGATGGATGGCCTGTTCGACGGCCTCCGAACACCCTGGGCAACCGGCGTCGCCGCGGTACACCGCAATCACGGGGGCATTGGCGGACGCGTGCACGGCAAGCCCCAGGCCCATCGCCAGCAGCAGACAGCGCGATCGCGCAACGGTGTTCATGAAGGGATGGCTCAGCGCAGTCACCCCGGCATGGGGGCAGGCTGACTATGCCTCGGCCACGACGGACCAGATTGAATGCGCGCCAACACAGCGCTGGACCAGGCAGAGGCCGGTAACGACAGGACCTGCAGGAGATGGGTGAAATGGCGCGCCCGACAGGAATCGAACCTGTAACCGCCGGCTTAGAAGTCTGCCTGACTATGGAACCGAATCAATGACTTGCACTGAACTGATTTCTGGAGCAGACATGCCGTAGCCGTTGTGCCGCAAGGAGCTATGGGGAAGTTTTCTGGAGGCTAAGCGATCAAACGCCGCGGCGCATCTGCTCCAGCCCTGCCCTCACCCACGCCTTGGTGCGGGCGTCCCTCGCTCGTGGTTTCGTCTCTACCGGCGGCTTGCGCGGTTCAAGCGCTGCCTTGATGCGCTCGATCTCCTTCGCCCCGGCCTCTGCTAGGCGCCGGGCCTGTTGCTGCTGCTCGCGGGTCGGCGGCAGGCCTGGCAGTGGCGGCGGCGGCTGGGTCGGGGTGCTGTCGGTCAGCCGGGCGACTGCCTGGCGCAGGGGCAGATCGGGATAGAGCCTGGCCGCACACCAGCGCTCGGCGTACCGCTTCGCCTGCCGGACGTTGGCCGCGCGCACTTCCTTCACCTGCCACATCTTCTGGCCTTCCATCCATAGTCGGACCCCAGGACCGCCGTCGGGCGTGACGCTGGCCGTCTCGCGGCCGTTGCACCAGAGCGCCCAGCGCTCGCCGGTCTGGACCCAGCCAGAGGGAATTGGGGCGGTGCGGAAGCCGTGGGAGTACTGCATGGCTGGAAGGATACGGCTGGCCGTCGCAGATCCTGCGAAGCGCCGGGCACATGTCTGAATCGGTCACATTCGGACGCGTGTCACATCCCCCGCCTCGGTCGGGCTTTACCTACACCGAGATGGCCGGTTTTCTGATTGCACCCCTGATGAGGGGTTGCGACCTTGCGCGGGCAGTGCAGCACTACCCTACTCATGGAGAGATGGAAGTGAACTCAATGCAAAGCGATTGCAGAACTGCCCGCGCAACCCCTCGCCGCCTCATGCTGGGCATGTCACTTGCTCTGTTGTCAGCCGGCTTTGCCCCGAGCGCCTTCGCCGGCCAATGGGTGCCGACAGGCCGCGTACTATGGGTGGATTCGGAAACTATCCAGCCTTACCCAGTGGCCTATACCAACTTCTGCCAGGGCGGCGTGGATGGGCCGAGCGGCGTCTACCTGTACGGCGACTGGGGTTCGGAAGGGTTCGGCTCGTGCCCGACCGACCCATACACCGGCTTTCAGGAGATGAAGGGCTCCGGCGGCACATGCAGGCCGGATCCCCAAGGTGTTGGTGGCGGCTACTCCTGCGAAGAGAACCACCACACCTTCGGCGGTCAGACGTACCAAGGCCCAATGCCGGCGACCTGTAGCTCGCCTGGGATCTATGGCGTAAGCCACCTCTACCGCAGAGAACTCGTCTACTTCGGCTCCGGTCACATGCCCGACGACTTCTACGACAGGTTCTACGAAAGTTCCCAAGAATACGTCTGCCAGTAGCTCGTACCTGTGCTTCACACGTCCCCGCGCGAGCGGGGACACTGCTTTACAGCGACCCAAGATCCTTCACGACGGCTGGCTGTTTTTGCAGGAACGCGGCCAGCAGGCGGACGCAGATCCTGCGAAGCCGCAGGCACATGTCTGAATCGTTCGGGATGGCCACTGGCGTGGCGCAGTTGATCCGCTCCGGGTTGAGCTGCTTGCCGGCCAAGCGTCCGTCGAAGAGAATTTGCCCAGCACGAAGTTTTTAACGATTCATGCTGTATGGTCAACGCATCTGGCTCCTCTCAGGCGCGAAATCCTTCGCCCCCGTGTCTAGCCCCCTACAGGCACGACACATGACACCCCTAACAGCTTTCCGGATCCTTCGGATCCGCCCGTTGCTGCGCCTCAACGGAACGATCGAGCAAGTCGAAACTCTGCACGCCAAGTGCGGTTCATGCGGCGACGAGTCACGTATGTCCCGTGGGCACGGGCTTGCCGAGGTGGATGGAGGAGTAGAGCTCACGTGTGCGGCATGCCGGATAGCAGGAATTTTGACCATCGACCAAGCGTGGATTCTCTGGGCCGAGCAGATGAGGCAGGACAGGATCCTCGCCTTGGCCGGGCTAACGCCCGAAGATCTAAAGCTCACCTAGATCTTTGATCACGGCCTGCCCCGCCTGCAGGAAGCCGGCTAACAGCCGGCCTCCCGCCACCTGCCGGCCCATCTGCTCATTGAGGTAACTGGCCTGCAGGCGCGCGTGGGCCATTAGATCGGCTTGGCGCATGCTCGGCGTCAATGCCCGGAGCGGCTCCCCGGGTGACGCCAGCTGGCCCTCCACGGCCTGGACCACGCAAGGGCGCTGGCTGTCGCTCTTGGCATATCCAGTGGCCATCATCCGGCCGCTCTTCGGCGACCAGCCACCCAACACCAGCTCGGTCCCGAGCTGCTCACGCGGCAGGCCAGCCTCGGCTGCTGCCTTCTCATAGTTCGGCCATAGCTGGTCCACCACCAACCCCAGCTCGGCAGACAGCTGCTCCATCGTGAAATCTGCGCGGAAGCTGGCCTGCAGCGCCAGCTCGTAGATGCGAAGGAAGAACTGGGTGGAGCCGCGAGTGGCCAGTACCAGGTTGTGCTGAGGGATCAGCAGCAGCTTCGCCCCCGCCGAGTGTGCCCCCGTCCGGACATCCTCTGCCAGAGTGTCTACCGCGACGACCAGGTGGTCGCGAGTGAGCAGAACGTTGAGGATGCTCATAGCGGACTCGTCCAGAGGTCCGCAGACTATCGCCTTCCCCGCCCCAGCCTGTCGAGACCGCCATGACCACCGAAATCACGGAAATACTTGAGCGCCTCCAAGCCTGCGAGGCCGGACTCGAGATGCACCGCGGCTACCTCAAGGCGATGGAGTACGCATTGCGGGTCTGCGTATTGACCCACCCAGCACCCAACGACCTCTCCAAGGCGTGGCGTCAGCTTCTGCCGAACATTGCGGCCAAACACAGGCCCGACAGCAGCGATCTCTTCGCTGCCGCCTTCGAGCAGTCACTGAGACTTCTCACCGAGCAAATCGGCGACGCTCACCCCTAATCGTCACTTGGCTAGTGCCGGCGCGGCGCAGCTCACGCGCGTCCGGGTTGAGCTGCCTGCGGCCCCGGATCCGGCAAGGTCAGGATGCGCGCCTTGGCCGGCCGACACCATCTGGCAACCTCGCCCTGTCGGGTCGAGCTGTGCCTACAAGCCACGCGCACCACTGGCGACGCAACTACTCTCTGATCACCTCAAACCCTCCTGTTGAGTGCAATTGGTGGTCGGCGGGATCGAGGCTGTAGAGCCCCGACAAATGCCTCATGAGATCGCGAAAGCTGCCTCGAGCCCCCGCCAGCCAAGGCCCAGAAATCTTCCTGAACCAAGGCGGATCCAGCATGTCGCCACTCAATTTTTCCTCTGCCTCCATCTGCGAAACACAAATGGGACCGCGCACAAACTCCGGCTTGCCGTGCGCCAGGCGATCACGAAGTGAAAACAGTTCGGCCGCGTACTGCAGCTGCTTTCCACCCCAATCCGCGCGTTGGCCAGCGTGAACATGGAGGATCTCCACCTTGTTCCTCCAGGAAATTCGCTCAATCTGGTCCCAAAACTCAATATGCCGCGCACCCAGGGAATTCACATAGGCTTCGACAGTGAAAGCCATGAAAACCACAACCGGAAGCAGCTCTGCCTTCGCATGAGGCCTCTGCTCCAGCTGTGAGATCATCAGCATAAGGGCCTGATACGCCTGCCCTTGGGCAGTGAACTCCATGTACGGCCTGTATTTTTCCATAGACCATCTCTCCGCCGATTGTCGTCGGCGTCACGGGCGGTAGCGTACAGATTCCATATGTGCGGCCGATTCGTCCAGCTCCCCGTGATCGACTTCGGCCAGCCGGGGCTGGCTGACCTTGCCCCCGGCCTGGCCGAGATCCAGCCCAGCTACAACCTCGCGCCGACACAGCGGGCCTCGGTAATCCTGGACCGGGGCGAAGGCCGGCAGGTCACTCGGCTGGCGTGGGGCCTGCTGCCCTTCTGGGCCAAGGCCAAGGGCCTGCAGGGCTCGACCATCAACGCCCGGATCGAGACGGTGGCCACCAAGCCGGCGTTCCGGTCGGCCTTCAAGAAGCGCCGCTGCGTCATCCCCATGGCGGGCTACTACGAGTGGTCGGTGAGCCCGATCGACGAGAAGAAGGATCCCTGGTTCATCCACGCCACCGGGCCGCTGCTGGCCGCGGGCCTGTGGGAGGACACCAGCCCGCTGCTGCCCGACGGCAACCTAGGCACCTTCACCATCATCACCGGCGACAGCAGCGGCGTCTCGGCCGACATTCACGACCGCATGCCCGTCTGGCTGCATGCCAGCCAGTTCGATGACGGGATGGCAGCCAATCCGGACGATGCGATGGCGATGCTGCTGGCCAGCGAGCCGCCCGTGATGGAGGCGTATCGGGTCAGCCGGGCGGTCAACACGCCGAGGAACAACCAAGAGGATCTGCTGCAGCAGGTCGCTTAGAACACAACGGTAGGGCTTCCCGTCTCCAGCGGCAGCTCCGCCTTCTCCGGCCAGGCGAACGTCTCCGGCTGCGGCAACAGCGCGCGCACCTGCTCCCAAGTCTCGATGCCTTCCGGCGGCGCCAGCACCAGCTAGTCCACCGAAAGGCATTACTCCGGCTGATTCGCAGGTGTGGCGTTAGCCATAGCAGTCTCCAGTGCAGCGAGCCGACTCTCAAGGGCGCTGAGCCGCTCAGCCGTGGCGACCTCGCGCGCTTGCCGTTCTTGGTGTGCAGCCACCAGATACGCGATCAGCTGATCGGTAGCCCAAGCTGCGTACTGTCCATCAATAGCATTTTCAAGGATCACTTCCGGCGTGTTCTGGCGCATGGCATCGTCAGCCATTACGAACGCACGATCAGCAAGCCCGCCATCGCCGAAACCTTCAAGGTATCGACCGATGCGCGTGTTTAATCCCAACAACGCATCAGTAGCGTTTTCAATCGTTCGCAACGATGCGGTGTCTTTGATGCGCGGATCGGAACCGCCACCACTGACACCGCCGCTAGCAGTCAGCACGCCGGTGCTGCTGAAGCGCACGTTGCCGCCCGTACCTGTGCCGCACTGGAAATAGATGTCACCGTTGGGCTGGTATTCCATGAACTGCTGTACGGTTGCGTCAACTTGACGGAACAACCGCCAAGTGAAGTCTGACCATGATGTGCCAGTGGAACCGTTGGATCGATAGTAATGCGTAGAAAACTTGTCAGCATTGGCACCCGGCCTGCCTTCAAGGCTTTGCAAAAGGTAACCTTGATACTGCCCAGCAGGGATAGCGGGGCCGACGACATAAAGTTGCGTCGTGTCCAATCGCACGGTCGTGCCAGAAATGAACGCGTTGGTGCCAGTTATCGTCACGCTGGTGCCACGCAGTTCCAACGGAGCAAACGATGCTTCATCGCTGCTGACAGATTGCAACGCGGTGGTGCCTGCACCGCTGTTGAAGAAGCGCAGCATGTTCTGATTCGCAACAGTCTGCACCTTGAAACTGGCGTTTACGCGAGTCGGACCAGTGAAAGTGTCACCCGAACGCACAGCGGCGCGACTCGCACCTAGGTTGGCGGCGTCGGCGGTGGCCTGTGCGTTTGCCGCAGCCGTACCAGCGTCAGTCGCTTTTCCGTCAGCCGCGTTCACGGCAGAATGGAGCGCTTGATCACCCTGCGAACGAGCCTGCATCTCCTGCTGCAGGCCGGCTTTGAGGTCGGCCACGTCCTGGCCGATGTTTGATGAGCCGCCTTCTAGATCCGACAGTCGCTGCTCGGCATCCTGGAAGTTGTCGTTGCATTTCCCGAACGCGGTGAACGCGTCGTCGCCTGGGCGGCCGTCCGGCTGGATCGTGGTTTGATCGATGAGTTTCTGCGGCATGTGTGTTCTCTGCTGTTGATCGCTAACGGCAAAGCGGGCCGGACATGCCGGCCCGCGCCTTGTGCGGTTTCAGTTCTCGACCGAGATGATCGACAGGCTCTGCGTGATGGACTGCTGCTGGAAGGAGCCGGAGGTGTGCGACACGGCCTGCTCGGTGAAGCTGGTGATCACTGCGCGGTAGGTCATCGTCTGCGCGCTGGTGCTGGTGTCGTTCACCGTGAACGAGCCGCCCCAGTCGGAAATCGCGTTGTCGGGGCCATCCGTCTCGTTGAGGATGTTTACCCCGCCGCTAGCATTGAGGACCTGCCACAACGATTCAGCGCCCTCCCCCACCCGCCGATAGATCTCCACGCGTGCCGTGTTCTGGCCGGCGCCCGCGACAAAGCCGTCGCTGCCGTAGGTGGTCTTGGTCCGGATATGCCGGCGGGAGAAGCTGACAGTGACGCTCCGCACGCGGCCGTTGGTAGCGAACGGGCCGTTGACCAGCTCCACGCCGACTGTCTGCGTGGTCGTCGTCTGGACCGCGTTGCGCAGGATGCCCGCCGACAGCTGGCCACCAAAGTAGGCACTGCCGCTGGCGTCCATCCACATCACCGCGTTGGCCTTCGACGCGGCGCCGGCGCCGACGTTCGGCCCGAAGTAGTCGACCAGGTTGTCGCCGGCGGCGCCGAAGCTGGCGCCGATGATGCGCTGCGCCGCTCCCTTCCATACACGCAGGTAGCCGTTGCGCCACTCCATGCCCTCGCTGGCACCGTTGGGCGCGAGGATCTCCATGCTGTTGGTCAGGAACCGCAGGCTGACCACGTTGCCGTCGTTGCCCAGCTCCATGCCGCCGATCAGCGGCCCATTTCCGGAGTCGGCAATCAGGTGCAGGAATGCCTTAGCCATGACCTGCGCCAAACCGCCTTCGGTCTGAGTGACCCGGGCCTCCATGCCCTGAACAACCTGCGCACTCGCCTTGCCGGCTACTTCAGCCTTCACCGATGCGAGCTGGCCAGTAACCGCTTCGATGCCGTGCTCGGTCACGTTGACCCGGGCGCTGATCTCCTCGACGTAGTCCGCTGCTGCTTTCCCGTCCAGCTCGACGCCCAGGTGCTGAATCTGCACCGCCTGGGCGCTCTGCTCCGTTGCGATGACCTCGATGGAACGCGTGGCCGTGGCCTCGAAATCCCCCAGCTCGGCCCGGACCGATTCCACCTGCTTGGCGACGGCGCGGTCGCCTTGGGCGATCACGGACTGCCAGGTTTTCACCCCCGCGCGCACGTCGCGCTCACCGGCGTTCCAATCCCGGTCGCCGGCGTGCTTGTACGTCACCTGCGCTTCCAGCGACGACGTTCTGTCGCCGACCGCCCGGATCCCCTCCTCCGTTTCTTCCACACGGGTCGTCACGGCATCCAGCGCTTCCGCAGAGGCCACCTTGCCGTCGCCGGCGGGCATCCTCGCAGACACCCGCCCGATCGCCTCAGCGTTGGCGCTGTCGCCGTCTGCGCGCGCCTGGCGCTCCTCCGTGACGCTGGCCTCCGTGGCGACCGTGCCATCGCCAGTGGGCATCCGCGCTTGGATCACCTCGATGGCGCTGGCGTTGGCCTCATCGGCCGTGGCCCGCGCATCGCGCTCCGCGGCAAACAGGCCGCTCGGAACCTTGGACAGGTCGCTGCCTTCGTAGTCGCCCCGCAGCTGCACGGCCAGCGTCTCACGCTTGCTGGCCTCGGCCACGTCCGCCGCTACGCGGGCGCGGGCTTCCTCCTGGACCAGCGCCACACCGGCACCGGGCGTCGGACGCCCGATGGCCACCCAGTCGGTCATGAAGTAGCTGGAGACGGTCTGGGTCGCGCCGAACTGCAGCCGGATGGCGTCGATCTCACCCGGCCACCAGGGGATATCGGCCACGTCGACCGTGCCGACGCCATTGTCGTCCCACCGCGGCTCCGGGATCGCTGCCCGCTTGTCCACGTCCCATGCCTGGTCGGCCAGCGTGATCCACTGCAGGAAGCCGTCCCACGCGGCATCGCCAACGCGCTTCACCCTCAGCTTGACGAAGCGGTAGGCGCTTCCGTCGACGGCCAGCGCAGCCGGCGATTGAACATACGGGTTCTCGGTGCCATTGGCCGGCCGCAGCCAGCCATCGACCACCGTCGGTGGCGCACCGTTGCCGGTCCACTCCTCCACGGTGGTGTCGAAGTACCAGATGCGCAGGCTGTCGAACTGGGTCCCACTGCCGGCGGCCACCTCGGACAGCGCGCGTGACAGCGATTCCACGTCGCTCTGCCGGGTTTGGGTCTCCAGCGTGATGGCAGCCTCGCGCTCGAGGCGCTCATTCAGCAGGCCGTCGACCCGGGCCTGCGCCTCCTGCGCGATCGTCTCCATAGCGTCGGACACGCCGCGCTGCCGCAGCTCGGCCTCGGCCAGGAGATCCCGGGCAGCGGCAGCCAGGCCGTCGGCCCGCGCGGCCGCTTCTGCGGCATCTGCCTCGATCCGGTCGGCGATTTCCTTGGTGATCCGCTCGGTCTGCTTGATCAGTTCGGCGGTGGTCGGCGGCGGCGTAGCCTCCACCACTGAGCCCGAGCCCGGCCGGCCGCGCACGGTCGGCGTGATCTTGAACCACCACTTGGTGCCGGTGTTGTCGCTGTAGAAGTAGCGCGTGTCGGTGGTCCGATAGATCTCGGTCCACGGCCCCTCCGGAGAGGGGCCACGCTCAACCACGTACACGACGCCGGCCAGGTCGACAGCCGGCCATTCCAGCAGCACGCCGTCGGCCACCGGGTTGGGGGTCACCCCATCCACCGGTGGCACCTCGGGTGCCCGGTGCACGACCGGGAACCAGTTCGAGTAGCGCGGCGCCGCCGGAGACGGCGACGGCAGCGCGCCCACGCCGATCTCCACCAGCGTGAGTTTCCTTGCTTGCATTGCGGATTACCTCGCGTTGAGTGCCTGACGCAGCGCGTTGCTGCTGGAGGCGCGGACGCCCTGGGTGGTGGTTGAAAGCAGGTCCTGCAGCAGCCCCTTCACGTCCGTCAGCAGCGCGTTGCTCTGCTGCACAGCCGCCGTGGTTTGAGACTGCGACTCGTTGTTCACCACCAGGTCGAACACCGCACGGCTGAAGTTGTCCGGCAGTGCCTCGATCGCGTCCGCCAGCTGTCCCATGCTGGTGCCGTCCTCGGTGTTCAGGTCGCCGACCTTCATGCCGTCGATGAGCCCAGTCACCTGGTCGTACAGCCCGTTGTAGTCCTTGCCGCTGGCGTACAGGTCCCGGCCAAAGCCAAGGGCGGCCTGTGCCGCCGCTTGGGCTGCGCTGGTGTCGCCACCGGCCACGGCCCGCTCCAGCTCCTTCATGGCCTCGCCGAGCTTCTGCTGGTCCGTCAGCGGGGACAGGTCGCTGATCGACAGGCCGTACTGCATGGCCTTCTTGTCCTTGTCGATCTGCGCCTGCAGCTTGCCCATGTTCATCGCGCGCAGCGCTTCGATCCTGGCCAGATCCTCGGCACGTGCGCCGGACAGGCCCAGGGCCTTGGCGTAGTCGTTGGCCGACTTCACCTGCTGCCGGTAGGTCCGCTCGATGCTCAGGGCCTGCTGCTGGTAGCTGGACAGGTCGCCGGTCATAAGCTGCGTGGAAACGTCCGCCATCAGCGAGGCGAAGTTCCCAAGCAATCCGGTCACCTTCTCGACCTGGGTGGCCAGGTCCGTGCCGGCGACACTGGCCAGGTCCTGGAAGTAGTCCACCGCCTTGTTGACCTTGTCGACCTCCATCCCGTTGAGGGCGCGGCCCAGCTCGTCGGCATTGCCCACCGCCAGTGCGATCGACGCACTCAGCGCGTTGAACACATCCGACGCCTCGAAGTAGCCGTCCAACTGGCCTCCGAAGCCGGCAGCCTTCACCGCCTCGGTGAACAGCCGGTTGGTCATGTCACCGAGGTACGCCTCCAGCTGCGACTTGGCCTCGGCGGAGTCCGCCGACAGCTGCAGCTTGCCCAAGCTCACCCGCACACCGCTCAGCTGCTGGGTCAGGTCGACGCCCAACTGCTTGGCCAGGCCGGTTGCCGCACCGCGGACCTGACGCGCGGCCATGTCGAACGTGCGATCGATACCGGGATCCACCGCCCCGTACTGCGTCCACTTCTTGTCGGACCGGAAGAAGCCGCCCTTCTGCTTGATATCGGCGTAGGTCTGGCCGTCGAAGCCACCGAACCCATACGAGCCGGTCAGGCCCTGTCCGGTGATCTTCGGCGCGCCGCGACCGAACAGCTTGGCGTGGATGCTCGACCCGGACAGGATCGATGCGACCTTGTCGTTGAATCCCAGCCCGCGGAACGTCTTGTCGGCAAGGCCCACCGCGCCGGCGGTGGCAATCTTGCCGGCCCAGCTCTCCCCGTTGGCGATGTTCCAGCCCTGATCGAACAGCTCGGCGTTCTTCATCATGCCGGCCACGATCCAACCGATGATCGGGACCGCCGCCGCGGCCGATGAACCGGCTGCAGCAGCACCCGTACCCGCGCTGGCCCCGCTACCAGCAAAGCCAGCCACGTTGCTGCCGAACCCCATCATGGAGCCAGCGGAAGATCCAATGCCGAAGAACGCATTGCCTGCACTCGCTGCACCGGATCCCGCGCTGAACAGGCCCTGCCCCTTGGACAGCAGCCCCGCAATGGTCCCCACGTTCTGACCGCCGCCGGCGGCGCCATTGCCACCGAACAGCCCCATGATGCTCTGCAGGCTCAGGCCACCGCCCTGACCGTTCATCCCGTTGAGGATCTGCGTCTGGATCGGGATCACGATCTTCTGCTGCAGAAACTCGCGGGTCAGGTCGCGCAGCCCGCGCGTGGCGGTGTCCTTCAGGTCGTCCCACAGGTTGTCGAAGTCGCGCAGGCCGCCTGCAACGAAGTCAGCCATGGCGTCGGCGGCATCGCCCACACCGTTGACGACCACGCCGGCCCACGCCTCAACGTTGGCAGCAGCCTCCTCCACGCGCAGCGACAGATCGGCCGATGCTCGGGCGGCATCCAGCATGGACTGCTCGTACTGCGCGTAGCTCGCTGCCCCCTTGGACAGCGCCAGGGCCTCCTTGCCGCCGGCGGCCTCCACCGCCTTCTGCAGCTCCTGCCGCATATCCCGCTCGTTCATCATTTCGCGCCGCGACAGCTCGCGCGCACGGCCGACCTTGCCGAGCATGGCGACCTCGGCATCCATGGTCGCAAGGAGCGCCTCGGGGCTGGCCAGGGCCTTTTTGATTTCCGCGCTGGACTGTTCCAACGCCTTCTGCGACTCCAGCACCAGCGTGTTGTACGCGGCCCGCTCGATGCGCCCTTCCTTCAGCGCTTCCTTCAGTTTGTCCTCGAGCTGCTTCTGCCGCTCAGTGGCCTCGGCCAGCGGCCCGGCCATCGTTGCCGCTGCCATTGCAGCCTGCTCGTTGTAGCGCTTGATCGCCTCCGCGTCCGCCTTGCGATCCTTGGCGCCAGCACGCTCAGCGGCTGCCGACACCTTGCGCGACTCCGTGAAGTTCTTCTGTGCCGCAGCCAGCTCGGTCTGGAGCCGGATGTACTTTGCGCCCTGCTCGATGTACTGCTTGACCTTGGGGTCATCGCGCTTCGAGAAATCGACGCCACTGGCCTGCGCCTCCTTGAACCAGTCGCTCACGTCCAGCTTTGCGACTTCGGCCGCGCTCTTGCCGACGCGGGCGAGCTGGCCAGGCAGCGACTGCATCGCCGACGCGATCCGCTTGCCTGCGGCGCCTGCCGAGTCGCCCAGAACGTTGAACGAACCCGACAGGGCGTCGGTTGCGCTCTTCGCCTGGCTACTGCTGCCCGTGAAGGCGTCGAGGATCGCACGCTTACGATCGACCTCCCTGCCAGCAGTCGCCGCGGCAGCGGTCTCTTCCGTGAGGCTCTTGGCCACGGCAGCAGCAGCGGGCGAACCGTCAATCATCGCCTTCCAGGCGGCGTCCAGACCGCTCGCGAAACCATCCGCGCTGACCTTGCCGGCCTTGAATGCCGCGTCCAGCCGTTCCGTCTCCTGGATGAACGCAGATGCCTGGCCGGCGGTGGAGAAGTTTGTAGCAGCCGCAACCATCTCGATGATGGAACCCGTGATGGTTCGATAGTTCGCATCGATCTCCTTCTGTAGGCGCAAAATCTCGCCGGCCTGCTGTTGGCGATTGAGTTCGCGGAACTTCTCGATGGCGGTGTCAGCAGCGCCGCCAAAGTCAATGAGCGCCGCCGCCGCTGTGTTGGTGTTGTCCCGGAAGAGCAGCCAGCCGGCTGCCGCCGTCGCCAGCATCGTAACGATGCCCGCGGGGCCACCAAGCACAGACAACGTCGCCGAACCAGCACGCGCCAGCCAACCGGCATTGGCCGTCGCGGCCTGGGCCTGTGCTTGCGCGAGCAGCAACGTCGCCTGCCTGTGCTCAAGCGTCGCGGCAGCAGCCTTGGCACTTACTGAAACGCTTCCGCCAATCACCTGCATCCGGCGGGCTTCGGCCTGGGCATCCAGCATTGCCGCTCGCGTACGCAGCTCCAACTGCTGAGCGGCTGCCAGACTTTGCGCAGCTGCAGCGCGATCTGCAGCGACCGCGGCGTTTGCCGCCGCCACCCGCGACAGAAGCGCCTTCACCAATGGGCCGGAGGCCACTGCGGCGCTGGCAACGGCGACCGTCTGAAGATTGCTACCCAGCAGGCCAATTCCAGCTGCAAGTGCCTGGGAGGCGCCAGTCGCATCATCCGCGCGCCCGATCATCTCCGAAAGATTGGTATTGAGCAGGGTCAGTGACTGGCCAACCGTCGCGTCCATCTTGCCGAACGCTTCGTCAACCGCACTGGCCTGGCGCTGGAGAGCGTTGATTACCTGGTCAGCGCTCAACTTTCCGGCTTGCCCAAGTTCGCGCAGCTTGCCCATCGGGACATTCAGCCCCTTAGCAATCTCTTGCGCGAGCGCCGGAGCGCCTTCCAGCACTGAATTCAGTTCCTCACCCCGGAGTGCGCCAGATGCGAACGCCTGCCCCAACTGAATCAACGCGCCCTCGGCCGCTGCCGCGCTGCTGCCACTGATCACCATCGTTTTGCTGATGGTCTCGACGACCCGCGCAAGACCCGCTCCGGAAAGCCCCAGTGCGTCCTGATTCATTGCGATGCGCTGATACAGCTCGGCGGTCGCCCCGAGCGGCTGCCGCGTAGCCTTGGCGATCTGCACAACGTCTTGCTGGGCAGCGACGAACGCCGCTTGGTCTTTGGTGACGAGACGAAGCCGGTTGTTCAGGTTGGTCCACTCATCGGCCTTCCCAATCACGGCTTTCACCGCCGCCAAGGCCGAGGTCATCCCAACAGCTTCGAAGGCCACGCGGCGGAATCCAGCAGACACCTCATCCGCGCCACGACGCGAAGCATCCGACATTGATGCCTGGATTGTCTCCATGTCGCGCTTTACAACACGCGCGGCCTTCCCGCTGTCTCTCTCGAACGAACCCGACTTCAGCAACAGGTCTACGGTAAGGGTGTAAAGGCTCATGCCGTCATCCACAAAAAAAGCCCGCGCATGGCGGGCCGAGATGGGTACAAAAAAAACCGCCCCATTGGGCGGCTTTTGTTGACGATCGCTCAGTCGGAGGACGATCTTCGGATCACTTCGTCGTTGATCACCAGCTCCTTCAGGAAGTGGCCATCCAACGACATGGTGCATCGCGCGGTGGAGTCGACGTTTGCGCCGAAACCGTTCATCAGCGTCAGCCCCTCACCATGTTCCCACTGGACGATGATTTGACCGCTGGCGCTGCGGACCGAGGCCGGTTGCGGGATCTTCGCCGAGGATGGGTTCTTGGCCGACTCTTTGACCCATTGCTGGCAATTCTTGCTCGCCTCGCGGTAGGCGCGTTGCTCTGGCGACGTGCCGCCACAGGAGGCAAGGAGCATCCCCGAGGCCAGCACGACGGCAGCCGCTGTCAAAGCCATTGGATTTCTCATTGCGATCCCCGTGTCAGTCTTCCACGCCGATTCTCGCACTCTCTTAGAGCCTCAACAAACAGCTACGCCGGAACCTCTTCGAATTCCATGTATCCGGTGAAGTACTGCCGGCTGATGTTCTCCGCCGACGGCAGCTGTGTAGGGTAGCCGTAGAGCGCCGACCGCGCCGCCAGCAGCGGGTCGAACGCCTTGCTGACCATGTCCCGGTACTGCGGCACAACGCAGGAGCGCCGGCGTCCCGCGATCGCAGCGGCCAACGTCTCCCAATCGGTCCCGCCCAGTCCACCGCCGCGCACAGCAGCCGTCGCCCGGCCGGACAAGGTGCACGTCAGCCGGCGGTACAGACGCCCAGCAACCGTGTTGACCTGCGCACCCTTGGTGCGGGTGTGCACGCTGGTGTCGATCGTGGCCACCGCCCAGCCGTCGCTGATGCCCACCTCAACTGCCCGGAAGATCGCGATCTCGCCCACGTCCACGTTCGTGGCAGTTGTGGCGATCTCGACGGACACTGTCGAGACCAGGGCGCTGGCCTGCGGGAACAGCCATGCGCAGACACTCCCGCCGGGCAGTCGCACCGTGGTGCCGCTGGCGCCGGCAGCGCTCACCTGCACGCCGGGCGGGATGTTGAGGCCGAGAATCGCGATGATCCCCGGCACAACGGCCTCGGCCAGGGTGATCGTGATCGCCAGCGAACCGGTGCGCCGGATCCGCGACGAGCGCCCAGGCTTGCCATCGAAGAGCGCCGCGCCCTGGTCGGTCGACAACCACGTTCCACCGGTGAGGGTGGCCGTTTCCACCGCCGGCATGCCATATCCAATCAACACGTCATCATCCCCACAGGGTAAGCACCACGTCCCCCGTGGCAGGGTTGCGCTCGACGCGACGCACCAGCACCGGCTTGCCATCGGCCAGGCCGTAGCGGCTGTAGGTCAGCCGGCCGATCTGACCAGGGAGCGGAGCCATGTCCTGATCACCGCGAATGGCGACCTGGTAGAAGAACCGCTGCCGCTGATACATCGCCACGACGCGGTTGATCTCGGCCTGCGCATCGGCGGCATGCCAGAACAGCGATATGACCGGATCGGCGGCGTCGGCGCGGCGGTAGTGTGCGTCCAGTGCGCCCGCAGCGAACACCTGACCTCGGTAGAGGCCCGTCAGCTCGTCGCGGCGGCTCTGCGGCACGTCCACCACGTCGGTGACGAGGTCGGAGGCGCCGAGGGCCTGCGCGTTCGGCCGGTAGGCCATGCGCCGGGTCAGGTTGGGCGCGTCGTCCGGGACGCCGACCAGGTCGCTGGCCATGTCGGCTTCCGAGATCTCAAATGCCGGCCGCCCCTGGTAGGTCTCCGGCGCGACCACCTGCACGAACCGCAGTACACCGGTGGGATCCTGGTAGCACCCGACACCGTAGCTGGGCAGCATCGCGTTCAGGGCATCCCTGCCCGTGATGGCCGCTCCGGCGTAGTAGCCGATACCGGCGTAGCCGGTTGCAGCGTCCACGGCGGCACAGTCGGCTGCCGACCAAGCCCCTGCCCCGAGGCGAGCCATCACGTCGCCCACGGCCTGCTCCAGGCGCGCCGGGGCCATGCCGGGGCCGATGCTCGAACCATCGACCACCACAGGGGTGACGGGCGGAGATTTCAGCAGCAGCTGCTGGCCGTCCGGCGCCATGTTGAAGGTGCCGTCTTCCATCAAATCGCCGCGGTCCATCACAGCGTTTACGTGCACCGGGTTGTCGGCCAGAAACATCGCTGTCGCATCCGAATTGGCGCCGGCTGCCGGCACGCTGGCCACCGCGCCGATCACTACCGGCTGCGGCTTCCAGGCCAGCGAGGTGACGTTGGGCAGGAACACGCCCCGGTTGATGGTCTGGCCCAGGTAGTCGTGCGCGTCGCGCAGGTGCAGCGTCTTGCTGCCGTCGTCGTTCACCTCGATCTGATCGATGACACAGCGGAACACCGGAGCGGCGTCGGCCAGCATGCCGCCGTCATCCACCTGCAGGATGCGGACCGCAGCCCCCGAGGCACCGGACAATGCCAGGTCATCCAGCAGCCCCTCGGGGTCGGCGACCACGCATTCCGCCGCCGCCGTCTGCGACACCGGATCACCACCCCACGGCCAGAAGCTCAGCTCCTGGACGAGGTTGACGCCCTCGGCCACCAGCCCTTCGTACCGGGCATTGGCCGGGCTATCGCCTGGCGCGGAGAGCCAGTCATCGTCGGCCAGCCGAGTGGTCGGCGTTTGGGCCTGGTCCAGCTTCCAACCGGCAACAGCGGCATCGCTGCGGGCGCCCCACTGCCCAGCGTTCACGGCCAGGCACAGCCCACCGGCCTTCGTCGCAGCCAGTGCCGCGGCGAAGTGGAGCGGGCCGGCCAGCAGCAGGTCGCGCTGGTGGATCAGCGCGCCGTTGAGGTACAGGTGGAGCCTGGAGGGACTTCCGAAGGAGACCCGCATCCCGACGATATCGCCCAGCGCGACCACGGGCAGACCAGTTGCGATCGCGCCAATGCCTTGGATCAGGCGACCGGTGGCCAGTTCCCAGCCGATGCCCTCTCCGTTCGCGCCCGGCGCTAGGCTGAGGGGCGCTGCTGCCGTGACAAAGCCCACGACGGCCGAGAGGTCATCATCGCCCCACAGCGCGAACTCGACGCCGACAACGCCGGCGCTGAGGGCAAAGTCGGACCGGGCGCAGCGGTTGAGGTCCGCTGCTGCCGTCGTGGCAAGAGTGAGCCCACCGTCGCGCGCAGCAAGCAGCGGGCCGATCGGGAGGGCGGCAAAGCGCCCAAAGGTGTCGGTCATGGCTATCCCAGTCGATCGAACCAGTCCTGTGCCTCGTCCTCCTCGGAACGTGGTACGAGGGTTTCCAGATACTCCTGAAAGGAGCGCTTGGTGCCGCCCTGGCTGTGTGAGGCGGTGATGTACGCGGCGAAGGCAGCGGGCTTGATGTGCAGGCTTACGGGGTCGATGGGATTACGCTTATGGAACTCCCACCATTCCAAGAACTCCCGGCGCGACATGCTCGCCTGCAGCTCAGACACCGTGCGATGCAGGTGGCCGGCGAGGACCTTCCAGAACCAGTCCTCGCCGCGCTGCCTTAGCCGTTTCCCGCGTCGGCCTGGGCTTGGGCAGCATCCTCGCCGAAGCCGGAATGTTTCATAGCCACACGCTGCAGCTCAGCGGCAACCAGCGGCTTGAGCTGGGAGGCCTGCTCCACATTCATGACGGGCTTGCCGTCCTCGTCGCAGATGGTCGCTGCGATCAGCTTGGCGCGGTCGCCTTCGCCCCACAGCTTGCGGAACTCCGCATCCGGCAGCTCGCGCACATGGAACTGTGCCTTGGCACCGTTGGGCAAGGTGATCGTGTCGGCGCGAACGTCCTTGGAGGCGAACATGCCCAGGTTGGTGAACGACTGCAGGATGCTCGCGGGCTGCTGCGGCTGGGTTTGGGTGGTTTCGCTGGTCTTGCTCATTGGCCGTTTCCTTGAATGGCGACAGGGCGCGCGGGCCGCGCACGGCTAACACGCGGAGGATCCGCGCGCCCCGTCAGAGAGATGGCCCGCCGGAGCGGGCCTGGGTGTGCGCCGTTGCCGCAGCCTTACGGCGTCGGGCGGTGCGTGGTGACGGCGCCGGAGCCGCGGATCGTGATCGTCGCCTTCCAGACGTCGTTGTCCTGGCTGGTCACCGCGAAGTTCTGCACGAAGCCGTCGAACTGCTTGGACAGCACGGTGTCCGGCGGGGTGATCTTGCCGGCAACGGCGGTCGGCTTGGCCACGCCTTCGGTTTCCGACAGCGGCGCGGTCACCAGCCAGTTCACGACGGCACCGGTCTCATGCAGCTCTTCCAGCTTCTCGTGGTCGACGCTGTCGTAGATGATCTCGATGCTGGTGCTGCCGGTCTGCTTGCGGCCGGCGACGAACTGGTCCCAGTCGTCGTCGTAGTCGGAGATATCGATCTCCGATGCCTGGCCATCGGGGAAGCCGACCGAACGCAGGCGGGTCACCTTGATGACCTCGGCCGCGCCGGTGGCGACGAACAGCTGGGAGTGCTTCGACTTGATTACCTGTCCCATAGGGATTTCCTTGTATTGCGCCCGTCGCCGGGCATGAAAAAGGCCCCTTGCGGGGCCAGCGGGTTGCCGTTGTGTAGATCAGCGCAGCTGCAGGAGCCGCACGTCGAATGAAATGCCCACCGAATCCGTGCCGTCGCTGTCGGGGGTAGGGTTGTACGACTCGATGCCGCCCACGCGCTCCACCACGTCGCGGATAGCAACGCCAGCGGCGTTGGCTTGGCTGAGGACCTCGCCCCATACGGTCATTCGGACCCGCCAGCCGTCAGCCGGCGACGGTTCGGACAGCATCGCGGTTGGCGAGCCGTTGACAACCTCCCAAGTCGCGTAGGGGAGCGGCGTGTTCTGAGGCGCGCTACCCAGGAACAGTCGGACAGGGTCGCCGAGCACTTGCCGGACGGCCGCATCGCTTTCCAGAAGGGATTGGATCAAAGGAACCATCATCGCCAGCCATCCGTTTTCAGCTGCTTGTCGAGCGCCGCCCAGGTCTCATCGATGACCACTTGGGCCGCTTCCGGTCCCTTGGCCTCGCCTGCTGGCGTGAGGAACGGGGACGCCCGCATGTTCTTGGTGCCGAACTCGACGAACCGCCAGTAGTAGGCCCAGCCTCTATCGACATAGGTTTTACCGGTCCGCCCACGCCGTTGATTGCGCTTGGTGTTGGCGTACTTGCGGCGGCGCCCCGTCTTAACGCCTACAGTGAAGTACTCGCCGCCTCGGCCTACACCTGCGCGCTGTCGGCTCTTGGAGTTGGCCCGGCGGGTGACGATCTGAGACGCCATGAAGCCCGTTGCTTTCGGCGCCCGGCGTCTGGCGTCGTCCCGGATGACATTGCCGCCCTTACGCATGCCGGCCTGGACTGCCCTGCCCTGGATGGCCTTGGGTGCCTCCCGCAGCGAGCGCAACAGGCCATCCAGCCCCTGAATTGAAACTTTCTCAGCCATTGCCCAACCCCGCTACGGCGATGATCGCCATCTCACTACCGTCGTTGCTCGGTGCAATGCTCTTGATCGCATAAGGCTTGCCCCGCTCGACAATGCGCCAAGTGGGCTCGACATGTCGCGGGAGCATGTCCCACCGGACCTGCTCGCGGTATCGCTCCGCCCCTGCGGCGACCGCCTCGGCCGTCGCGCTGAGTTGGTTCGTCTTCTTTGCCCACGCCTCGGCGACGAGCTGCCATTCCTTCTTGGGCGGCCCACCTAGTGGATCGCGGACGTCGACTGCGCGCTCGAAGCGGATTAGGTGCCGGCGCTGGCCTGCTGAAGTAGCCATCAGAATCGCTTCCTGTACCAAAGAAGTCGTGACACCCCGAGGGCAATCTCCGAGGTCAGCTCACCCAGGCCACTGCGGTTCTCCGCCCAGTTGCCGACCATCAACAAAACCGCCTGGTGCACATCCGCCGTGAGCGCCATCTCTTCTTCGCCGGACGGCTCACCCTCAACCAGGCGCCGATCGCAGTGCATCTCCACGTGCACGAGGGCCGCGTCGACGTACGTCTGCAGGAGCGCATCACTGATCTCATCGACAACGCGGCACTGCTCGCGCACAAGCGCGAGGTCGAGGGTGATTGCCATTACTCGGGATCCTTGTTCTGGGCTTCGGCCAACACCGCTGCCAGGCGAGCAGCGCCCCAGCGGCGATCGAACTCGACGCCAGCGGCCTCCAGCTGCTGGATCAGGAGCGCCCTTTCATCAGCGCCGACCTGATCGGCTGCCGGGCTCCCTGCGGCGGCGTCGGCAACAGCGCCGGCCGTGACAGCTTCACCGGACGCAGCACCATCGACCACCGGTGCGGCTGTGCTTGGGACTGCGTCGGTGCTGGTAGTTCCGTCCACACCGTCGCCCTCGCCCGCCTTCAGTTCGCTGGGCTTGGCCGGCTTTGTCTCCTGGGGTGCGGCACCTTCGTAGACCTGTACCACCAGGCCCTTGCCGACCAGCGCGTGTCCGTATTCCGGATCCACGCCATCGAACACGTCGCCAGCCTTCACATCGGCGGTCTCGGCGTTGAGCTTCGGGGCGTCGCCGCGGAAGCCCCATTCGGCTTTGATCTTCATGTTCCTGCTCCGTATAGAAGAGAGAGGCCGGCGCGCCGCCGGCCTCGTTCGGGATCAGCTCGCTATCACGCCTGCGGCTTGAAGCGGCCCTTCACGAATGCCTCGACGCGGCGCTTAGCCAGGCCCAGGCGCTCTTCCACCAGCAACACGCGCTGGTTCTTCACGAAGTCGTCGTTGATCAGGCCGACCTTGAACAGGAAGCTCATGCGGTCGTAGATCGTGGCGCCGCGCTGGAAGTTGGCGACCAGGAACTCGCCACCGGTGGTGGTGCCGTCGCCTTCGTCCATGCTGTCCGAGGCGACCACCGGCCGGCCCCACAGGATCGGGGTAACGAAGCCCTGCAGGTTGGCGAACAGGTAGCGGTTCTGGCTGTCCTTCTCCAGCTCGATGTTCATCCAGTCCAGCTCGGTCATCACCGTGGCGTCGGCCGACAGCTTCGACTGCTTGCGCACCTGGTAGATGGCGCGGCGGACAGTGTCGATCGAGGTGTCGCTCGCCTTCGAAAGGGCGTCATCGAACAGCGTGGCGTCAGTCATCAGGCCGGGCAGGTTGTTGCCCAGGCCGTCGCCCTTCAGGATCTGGACTTCTTCTTCCAGCTTCAGGTCGTAGCGCAGCAGCTGCTGCAGGTAGCCGTACATCTGCGGCACGTCGTCCAGCGTTTCGTCGGTGACCGGAATCCAGACCGCCAGCTTCTTCACCAGGTCGGTCTTCTGCTCGAAGGTAGCGTTGCTCTGCGGCTTGGCCCCGCCTTCGCCGACCGGGCCGGCGCCGCGGGTGTGCAGCTTCTCGCGGAAGTAGGTGTAGCTCTGGCCGGTGACGGAGATCGACGGGATGAGGTCGCGGATGCGCAGTTCCTGGCGGATGCCCGGCTGGATCGTCGGATCGAAGTTCGGCACGACGATGCCTGCGCTGGTAACCGCCTTGGTCTCCTGCATGGACGCCAGATCGTCCTTCTTGACCTCGATCTCGGCTGCCGACTTCTCACGGCCCTGCAACGCCTTGTATTCGTCGTTGCCCTTGATGAAGTCGATGAAGCCTTTCTTCGTGCCGGGTTGGTTGCCCAGGCCGATGCCCTTTTCTTCCAGCTTCAGGACCTTGTCGACGACCTTCTGGATCTCGTCGGTGGCGGACTGGATCTGCTTCTTCAGGTCAGTGGTGACCTGGTTGCCCTTTTCGATCTCGGCCGAGGCGCTGTCGTACTTCTTCTGCAGGCCGGCGAAGCCGTCCTTCAGCTGCTTTTCCAGGCCCTCGCGGATATCACTGATGTTCTCGCTCATTGGTTCATACCTTTGAAAATGGATTCGATGGATGTGCCGAGTTGCTTCAGCTGCTTCACGGTCTCCGTGTCCCCAATGCCACCGTCACGGTGGATCGCGGGAAAGCCGAGCGAGGCGACGGCCGCCGCCTCTTTCTGGGACAGCCCCATGCGTTCGCGCAGGGCCGATTCGAAGGCGCGAACGTCGGACTTGACGCTCATCACCTGTGCTTCCGGGTTCATGCCGAAGGGAACGACCGATGCCTCCCACAGTTCGGCCTTCTTGATGACGCGCACCCGCCGGCCCTCGCGGTTCTCGATCGCGTCCTCCAACGTGTTGAAGCCGACTGACATTTCGTCCAGGGTGCCGGCCTTCATCAGCTCGTAGGCGTCCTTGGCGTAGCTGACGTTGAGGTTGACCTTGCCCTTCAAGTGCAGGCCGTTGCCGTCCTGTTTGAACTCGGCATCGCCGATCAGCCGGGTCAGGTTGTGGTACAGCGCCAGGCGCAGTCGGCCAGTCCGAGTCGTCTTCACCTTGACGAAGGCACCCGGGAGGATCAGGTCCTCGCCTAGATCCACGTTGTTGAACACCGAGGCATAGCCCTCGAAGTTGCCGGCATCGTCTGCCGCCTTTACCTCGAACGGGCAGGAATACTTGCTAAGCATTGGCGGGATCTCCCGTTGGGTCGTCGTTACTGGAATCGGGCTTGTTGCTGGTCCACCGTGTGACCTGGTTGTATTGCTCGCCTTCCAGCACAGGCAGGTTCTCCTTCACCCGAACCTCGTTGATCGTCATCCAGCCAGAGCCGCCGGAGCCGCCTAGGGCCGTCTTGTAGTAGGTAGAACGGGCGCCGCTGTCGGCCCGCAGGAGGCCCTCCACGACAGCCTCCACGAACATGTCGCCATCAGCGAACAGCTTGTCGTTGATCTCGCTCTCGATCGCGTCGAGGTAAGGCTTCAGGCCGAAGGTGACGAAGCCGCTGGTTTGCTGCTCCAAATTGGAGCCCAGCACGGACGTGGAGCGAGCGCGGTTGGTCAGGTACAGCGGAACGCCCCAGATGCCGGCGAGCGCCTCCTCCTGAAACTGCTGCGATTCGATGAATTGGCTGTCTTTCTGGGTTAGGCCCGCCGGCGTGATCGTCGGCCCGCCCTGCAGGATTGCCATCTTGCCGAGGTCGTCCACATCGCCCTGGCGGATATCCGGCAGCTTCGCCTTGATTTGCGCCTGCTGCTCCTTGGTCAGGAAGCCGGGATAAATGATGTATCCACCGGTGAAGCCACCCTTGCGCATGAACCGGGCGGACCAGTCCTGCGCAGCGCGCGCGAGGCCGATGGTTTCGGCTTGATACTCGACTGGCGACAGGCCAGTGATGCCATCTGGGCTGAACAGCTTGAAGTGCAGCATGTTCTGCGGCGAGACCGGCGTCTCGCTGCCGTTGATCGTCGCCCAGTAGATCAGGCCGTCGTCGGTGTCGATGCGGACGCTATCCACCGGCACGAGAATCAGGCCGATCCATCCACCGTCGTCGTCACGTTGGATGATGGCGAAGGCATTGCCGCGCAGCGCCATGTTCACCACGACCGCCTTGATCAGGTCCAGCCACTTGATGAACGGATTCGGCTTACTCAGCAGGCGAAGCAGACGGCGCCTCTGCGGGCTGCTCCCCCTGACCAGCTGGCGGAGGCCGCCCGCGTCCTCATACAGCTTCCAAGGCAGCCCCGCGGCGGACTCGGACAGCACCTTCACGCACGACCAGACGATGCTGACCGTCAGCGCCTTCTTGGGCGTCACCCGGACGCCCGCCTTGGTGCCTCGGCCACCGGTGGATAGGTCGACCTCCACGTAGTTGCCGGTGGCAGGGTCGTCGTATCCGAAGAACCGCCAGCTCAGCGGGTTGTACCAGCGAAAGGTAGTCATCCGATCAGTCCAAAGAAGCCGTTTTCCAGGTAGTCGTCTATGCCGCCGGCATCCGGTGGCATGGCGTGTGCCGCGCCGATGGCCATGCAAAGGGCCACCGCGGCGTCGATCTTGTTTGCCGACCTGGCCTTCGACAGCCAGCTGTTGCCCCAGCGGTCCGATTCGATGACGGCGGACATGATTGCGGACACCAGAACCGGGTTGCGGCGCAGGCGCAGGCGACCCTCCAGCAGCGCCTCTTCCAGCAGGCGCAGCGATCCGGGCATCCACATGCCTTCAGGTACTGGCTGCCCCGACTGCTCGGCGGCTTCCACCGCCGCTTCCAGTGGCTTGCCCTTTTTGCAACCGCCCTGCGGGTGCTCGGCGAAGGTCACAGATAGGCCAATGTCGTTGACCTCCTCTTCGAAGCGGCGGAACGCGTAGCGGTCGTACGCGACCAGCTGCACGTCATAGCGGCTGTCGTACTCGGCCATGACCTGGGCCACGTGCCGGAAGTTGATGGCCTGCCCTTGTGGCGCGTGCAGGTGTCCACCGTTGACCCACGTGCGATAGGGCAGCTTGTCCTGCAATTGCCGTTGATCCAACGTGTCGCCGGGCGTCCAAGCCTCGATCCAGGCGTCGAACGTCGGCTTCTCGATGATCAGCTTCTCGCCCTCGACTTCCACCTCCACCGGGACGGTGCCGGTCTCCACGACCGCAGCCATCGCGGTGATATCGCGAACCTGCGACAGGTCGAGGCCCAGGTAGACCTTGCGCCCCTCATGCATGCGTGGGTCGAAGTCGGCCAGCGCCGGTTCCAGCGTTGGGCGCGTCATCCAGGCGGTCTCCGCATCGGTCCACACGCAGAAGTGCAGACGAAGAATGCCGTTCAGTGACCCGGGGATCGCTTTGGCTTGCGCCACCACGTCCGCCAGGTACTGCTCGGTGATAGTTACCCCCAGCAGGGGATTGGCCTTTGCCCAGCAGCTGGGGTCCTCAAGCGGGTCGTCGCCGTCGTCCAGGCTGCACACGTAGCTGAAGGTGCGGTCATCGATAACGCCGCCGACGAAGGTCGGATCGTTCACCGCCTCGGTATGGCCGGCGGCGACCTTGACGGCATGCTCGTGCTCCTCCCAACACACCGAGGTCCGGTCGCTGCCAGAGTTGGTGATCATGAAGAGCAGCGGCTCGCGGCGGAACTTGAAGCCGCGCTCCAGCATTTCGATGATTCGCCGGTCGGGAAGCTCGTGCACCTCATCGACCAGCACGAAGAACGGTCGAGGACCGGAGCCGGTGCGCCCCGTGTCGCGCGACACCGGCCGGAAGAAGCTCGCGCTGGCGTGGTGCGCCATGCTGAACTCCCGACCCTCACCGCCAGCGAACTCAATGCGCTTGGCCAGGAGCGGCGACTTCTTGACCATCTTCACCGCGTCGGCGAACAGGATGCCCGCCTGGTCCTTCTTCGCTGCCGCCGAGTAGATCTGTGCGCCGGCCTCGCCTGCGGCCGTCATCCCCAGCAGGCCCAGCCCACCGGCCAGCGGACTTTTGCCGTTGCCCTTTCCCTGCTCGATGTACGCGCGACGGAACCTGCGAAGGCCGTCTGCGCCCTTCCAGCCAAAGAGCGAGCCGATGATGAACGCCTGCGAAGGGTGCAGCTCGAACTTCCGGCCCTCGAACTGACCCTCGGAGAGCATCAGGACGTTCTCGAAGTAGCGGAACGCGTACTCGGCAGCCCCGTGGTCAAAGTAAAGGCCCCGTTCGGGGCCTTCGATCAGATCCTGCAGGTGGCGCCGGCAGGCGTTTCGGACATGAGGGCCGGCAACGATCCGGCCAGCCACCACATCCAGCGCATACGCCTTAGTGCGGTCGGCCGGAGCTGGGGCCACCGAAGAATTCTTCGCCCTGGTCTTCTTCGTCACCGCCATGCGAGACCTTCGATTCATCCACAGGTGTGGCGCCCAGCTTCGAAAGAATCGAGCTGAGCGCCTGGGTTGCTGACACGCCGAACTCGGCTTTCGGGTCATCCATCCGGGCCGTCCAGAGGCAGGCAAGGCGGAGCAGTACTCGGTGGCTCGCGTTGAGCCAGGGCATTTCCGTCGCGAATTCCTTCCACGCCCGCTTCTCCGCCGCAGTCATGGCCTTGTACGGCTCGCCCAAGCTTCGTGTGCCCACCGGCTTCTTCCGGCCAGCGTGCCGGCCGGGATTCTTGATGGCGGCGCCGCTTGTCGCAGCCTTTGCGACGGGCAATCGGGGCCTTGGCATGAATTCCTCGGGAAAATGCGGGATTTCTTGACTGGGAGTGCCCGTTCGAGGGTCGTCCCGTGAATTGTGGATACGCGTGTTTGAGGGGGCGCTCGGTCTAGGAGCGGGCCAACGCCATAAATTCGCCCCCCTACCCCGCTGGCGTGGAACGATGAACCGTGGAACCGTCAGTGACCGATCGGCCAACCGTCGGTGTCACACCCACGGACCTGCGCGGCGCCTCGCTCGAGTCGGGCCTGGTCGCTGCTATGGCAGTTGGCACATTGGCTGTCGAAGGGGCCTGCCCAGAACATCTCCTCCGTCTCGCCGGCAGGGTGGCCGTTGGTGTGGTTGCACACCGTAGCGACCGTGACGTGGCCTCTGGCCTTGCACCTGCTGCACAGCGGCTCACGCTCCAACTGCGCCTTGCGCGTGCGTTGCCAGCGCGCGGTGCCGTACAGGTGTGCGAAGGCGCTGCCGCCTGTTTGCCGGGTCCTACCGCGGCGCTGGGTCGGGCCCGCCGCCATCAGTAGGGCTTCCCGTCCAGGTCGACTCGCTCCGGCTCGGCACCTTCGTCCTGCACCGGTGAACCGGCCTCCTCGCCCAGCAGCTGCGCCACCGCCTGCACCAGCAGCCCCACGTGCATGGCCAGCTCGGCGATCTGCTTGCCCTGCTGTTCGATGATCGCGACCAGTCGGTCGATGCGGCTGTCGGTACTGCCTTCGATGAGCGCTGCCAGGGCAGCATCAGCACCAGCGCGCGCCGCCTGCTCAGCGGTCAGGGCAGCCGCCACCTCTTCAATCCGTACAGCGTCCATCACCAACCCTCGTCGTTCGCAGTACCAGGCCGCGGCGTATCCACCACTCAACCCGCTCCCAGTCCGGTTCCATGCCTGTGGCCCGGGCAAACCACACCACGGCAGCCAGATACCACCACAGCCACCAGCGCAGGCTTACCGACGCAGTCACTGTCGCGCGCATCAGAACTCCTCCACTTCCCAGCCACCGCCGTCGCGCTTGCGCCTGACCTTCACCGCGATGAAGCGGAACGGGTACATGGCCGCGGCAATCTTGATCTTGGCCCTGGCATCGTCCTGCCAGTGGCCCTTCACCTCGTGGCACTCCATGACGCCGTCGGCAGCCATGACTGCAAAGTCCGGGGTGTAAAACGTGTTGTCGGCTAAGCGCAGCTTCATGCCCTCGAACCGGTGCCACTGCACCGCGCCTGCCGCTTGCAGCGCACGCAACCGCTCGGCATACGCCGCCTCGGTCTTGTTCATCTCGCCAGTCTTCAACCGGCCGAGTGCCATCATGCGATTAGCGCCATTTCGATTGGCCATTGGCTCCCACCTAGTTGCATAGAGCCGTCCTGGTCACAGAACAACTAGGCGCAGCTCTAAGGCTGCGCCCAGTCGTTCGGCTACCCTCCTTGGCAGCCGTGCCTCTTAGTTGGCGTTGAACACCAGGTTGAAGCGGGCGTCCACGCTCCAGCTGCCTCCAGAGTTGGTAGCTCCCAGCGAGAACGAGAACCCACTCCCGCCGCCCCAGTTGCTACCGCCGAAACTGACGGTAAGGCCGCCGTTCATCGAGCCGCTGATGCCGGCAGTGATGCCGCCTCCGAAGTTGTAGGTAGCACCGATGCTGTTTTGGTTGAAATCAACCGTGGTGCTGCCAAACTTCAGCTTGCCACCAATAGCCAGGCCGCTATTGGTGTCGTAGACGGTCGTGACATTGGCGTTCTCAGAACCAACGGTGTAACCGATCGATGCCGACACGTGCTCATTGCTGTAGCTCAGGCCGACGTTGCTCATACCCTCCTTGACCTGAAGTGTCGCCGAGCCGGTGCTGACCTTGCCGCCAACCTGCAGGCCGTCGACATTGCCCTTGTAGTTGACGCCGACGATGTCTGCGCCGCGGAACAACGGGTTGGATTCGATGTACCAACTGTCATCCGGTACGGGCTCGTTATTGGTCGGATCACCCGGTCCCATCGGATGCATGTCGGGCAGCTGGCTCTTCTTGAGGTCTTCTTCTTTGCTCATGGTCTTTCTCCTTGGTTGGCCCTTTCAGGCGGTTGATTCAAGCCCCGGGCTCCTTGCCCGCTCCCGCGCGAGAACAAGCGCGGGGCCCCTGACCTGAAATGCAAAAGGCCGCTTCCGCGGCCCGTGTTCTGTCTCTTATCTATTTCTTCTGCCCGAGCTAGCGCGCGTTGATTACCGCTTGGCAGGCCAGGACGTGGTCTTCGGCTTCGGTGACGATTCGAACAACAGCTCCGACAATCTCTGGACGTAGTTCGGCTTGCGCATCACGTTCGACGGCGCCGGCTGCGGCTTCGGACAGGCGAGCGGTGTGGCAGGTGGCGAGGTCGTTGCGCAGGCGGAGATTCCCATTGCGCAGGTCAGAAACAACAGCAGCAGGAATTGCCTCGGCCGCGGTTCGGTCTTCTTCATGCTTCGCTCCGATGGTGGCCAGTGTCTCGGTCTGAACGTGCTCAGCGGCACGCGTTTGGTTGATTTGCTGCAGCTGGGCGGAACTGCTGCTGGCCTGCTGCTGGGCTTCGGCGCCGTCAGCGCGATCACCACGCCATACCCAACCGGCACCGAACATGGCTCCGGACCACAGCGCAAAGGCGGCAACAGCGACGAAGATGCGGTTCATTCGCCTCCTCCAACTCTGACCGTGTCGCTATCCGGGTCAAACGGTGGTGGCTCCAAGCTGGCTGCGCGCATGAGCCCTTCAAGCCTGTAGATGTGGCGGATCAGGCGAAGCTCCCTAGCTTCCATCCGGCCAACCCGCTCACCCAGCCGGGTAACCTCCTCACGCATCAGCTGGATCACGTTGACCTCGGCACCTTCTCTGGCTGTCTCTACGAACTGCTTGCGCCACCACAGCGCCACGCCGCCAGCCCCAACCATCAGGCCGCCGACGGCCGTACCGATTGCCTGCCAATCCACGTCGACCCCGATCATGGCGCCACCGCCCCGCCGGCCCTGCGGTACACGGCCAACAGGTCGGCAAGCTTCTGTTCGTGCTGGCCGTAGCCAGCTCCGGGCAGGCTCGCCCAGATGTTGCTGACCGCCTTGATGGCTTCGGGGATCCTGCCCGCCTGGATCAGCGGCAGCGCGCGACGCTCCCTGATCTGCTGCAGCGCGATCAGGTCCTGGCTCAGCGGTGAGAAATCCTTCAGGCCGAGCGTCTTTTTGTAGGCGTCGTAGTAGCGGCGCAGCAGCTGGTAGCGGCCTGCCGCAGTGGACTGGATCTTGAGCGTCGGAAGATCCACCAGCACGCGCGGATGGTCGGCGTAGCTTTTGAACAACTGCCCGCCAACGATCACGTCATAGCCGCGGTCCTTGGTGGCCTGCTTGCCGTTGTCCGTACCTTCGGACCAAGCCAGCATGTCGAGGAAGGCCACGACGTTCACGCCGCCTGCCTGTGGGGGAGTGATCTGCGCCATAGCATCTCCGGGCAAAGAAAAAGCCCCGGCTGGGCCGGGGCTTGCGATTGGATGGTGGCAAGATTGCCGCCTTTTTCGATGACCTAGGAAGTCATCGCTATGCGGTCTGCGTGAGTGCCTTGCTGAACTGCCTTGCAGCGCGCGCTTCGGCCGCACGGAAGTTGAAAAGCATCCACTCATAGACCGGTCGCCAGAACCGGCTGTAGGCGGACCAGTCGGCACCGATGGCGGCTGCGCGCTTTCGGCCGCTCAGCGGATCGAACCCACTCCCCCCACAGCTGTCGCAGTTCACGACTCCCGCAACCGAAGGGTCCCGAAGAACCTTCTTTCCTCCACAGCGGGAACACTCACACGCCCCAGCCATCTCTTCGATCACTGCCCCAGCCAGCACCCCAAGTTGCTCCATGGTGTTGTTCGGCCACGCCGCCGCCCGTGCATCTTCCAGCGCCTGCTCGGCACGTCGCAGCTCACGTCGCTGCACATCAGTCACCGTGCCCCCGCCCCAGCCCATGCTGGCCTTGGCGATCCCGAACTCCGTCCGGGCATCGGCAAGGTCGTGCATCTGCCGGGTGAACTCGGGCGCGACCAAACCAACGACGGCCTGGCGCAACTGCTCACGTCGACGCTGGCCACTCTCGGGCCACCACAGTGCCTGTAGCAGCTCATGCCCCAACCCGTGAGGGACGTATGCCAACGCTGCGACGATCTCCTGGGTGGACGGACCACCGGCAGCCCCGTCGAAGCTCATTGTTTTTGGGCCAGTCCGGCTGGACAGCAGTTCGCGGGCATTGTTCATTTGCATGCGCCTTCCCCTTGGTGGTTTGCTCGTGCAGCGCGCCATCGCGCCTCGTGGTCATTCAGTGCGGGCCTTTTGAGGGCCTCTTTCTCTGTCCGGTTGTGGCCCGTCAAGAAGGCACCTCCGGGCCGGCCGGCTCGGCCGCATAGTGCGTGATCTTGGGGTTGTCACCCCGCCAGCTGCCGAACACCGGCCGCTTGCTCACCGAGTCCCACAGCATCAGCCTTGTGCCGTCCTGCGGCGCCTCGGCTATCGGCTTCCAGTTCGAGGCCAAGGCCGCTCGGATCGCGCAGAGCGCGGCTGCCGTTGGAACGATGCCGAGCTGTGGGATCGACAGGTCCATCATCAGCTCGGCAGTGACGCCGTCCGGTGGCAGCCTCATGGCTTTGCAAAGGTGGCTTCGGGCAGCGTGCTCAAGGGCGCTCATGCTCGCTGCTCCCAGCTGGCCGTCAGGCGCTGCACCTGCCCGCCGCGGGCCTCGAACTGCTCCACCGTCTCGGCCTGGCCCTTGGCGATCGAGCCGGGCTTAACCCGCTTCGGCCGAGATACCGTGTTGTGATCCATCCGCCGCTCGCGGGGCGCACGCTGGAGGTTGATCCTCGGCGCCATGGCCTTCGTCTTCTTCATGCTGCCGCCCTCAATTCGTTGATGTAGGTCTGCTGTGCGATCAGGTCGTCGTCGGATCCGAACGCCTCGTGGAATCTCTTGGACCAGTGCAGCGGTGGGCCCCAGCGGGCCACCATTTGCTTTTGCGTCATGTGTTCCGTTCGGTAGCGCTGGTGATGCCACTGGCACAGCGCGTAGCCGAAGAAATGGCCGCGCCGGATGTTTCCCGACTTGGCGTGGTTGTATTCGCAGCCGTAGATCACGTGCTTCTTCGCCATCAGGCCTTGCGCGTAGCGAACTAGGCACGCCATGCACGGCCCCGTCTTCGCCAGCTCGATTCGCGCTGCCTCTGCACTGGTCGGCGGCGGTGCGTTCGACCACATCAGCGTAGCTCCGGGATCGGGCCGGCATAGCGAGTGATCGGGATCCGCCGCATGCCATCGCGCCAGACAGTCATCCCGCGCGTCGCGTAGACCACCAGCGGCTTGATCCCGTAGCCGTAGGCCAGATACCAGCCCGCCTCGGCGACCGGCTCGCTCACAGGGCGCACTTCGACGTTGAAGTGGTCAGGGCTCATGCTGCTTTGCCCTCCAGCAGCGCGACGATCTCGGCCAGGCGCGAACGGGTCCGTTCGTCCGCTGTGGGCGATGGCTCAACCGTTCCAGCCAGCAGCGCCAGCGGGTTGAAGGCTGGGGTGGCGGGCGGAAGTGCCAGGTACTCCGCCACCTGTTCCTTCAACAGCTGGCCAGCGGCCACCGCTTCCCGCAGTACGCTGTCCCGACCGGACACGTCGCCGCCGAGGGACAGCTGGTAGGTGGCCGTGCGGTGTCCAGCGCGCGCTTCCTTCACCAGCCGGGTGTACACCTCCAGGAATGCCGGCCGGGCCGCGATCTTGTCGCCTGCCTGCACCAGCGGCGACGCCGCCGCCCACGCATCGCGGGTCTGCTCAGTCCACACCACGGTCGCACCTTCGTCGGCGGCACGGATCGCGTTGGCCCATGCCTCATTCGGTGCCGGGTGGCCGTCCTCGATGCGTTCGAGGATCGCCGCCAGCGAAAGGCGCGCCTTCAGCTCCCGGCGGCACAACGCCAGCGCGCGCTCCAGCATCGGCAGCGGGTACTGCGCCAGGTCCGAAACCATGAACACGGCGGCGCTCGGGCTGATCCGGTCGCCGATTACCTCGGCCGTTGCCACCAGCAGCTCGACAAGCCGCTCCTGCTCGAAGTCACTGAGCATGGCTGGCTCCCTTGATCTTGCGCAGGAGGGCCTTCGCCTCGTCGGCCGCGTTGACGTTGGACTGCGTCTGGTCCTGCTGAGCGGCGCTGGCCTGGGTCATCTGCCGGCCGGTGGCCCACTGCGTGCGGTATGCCTCGCACTTCGCCAGCAGCGCGCCCAGGTCGTGCATGTTCTGCACCACGTAGCGCTCGTTGACGGTCAGGAACCACGCGGCCACCAGCGGGGCTTCGCCGTGGCCGAGGCGCTGCACGATCTGCCGGACGTTGCTGTTCACCTTGGCGTTGCGCACCGGTGCCACACCGTGGCGGTCACGGTAGGCACTGGCGTAGGCCGCCCAGGTAGCACGGCACGCAGCCTGTAGGTCGGTCTCGGAAACCACCGCCAGCGGCGCGGCCGGCAGGCCCGCCGGAAGTGACGGTTCTCCTGACGGTTCATTGAGGGTTATATGACGGTTAGGCGGCACGGGGCGCACCCCTAGACCTGCGCCCGGTGCATCCCCCCCTGCATGGGGCGCATCCCCTCCTGCAGCGGGCGCACCCCCTGCATGGGGCGCAGCCCCTGCGCCCGGTGCAGTACCTGCTTTTCCAGACTTGCGGCCGGCCTTCGACGGCGCAGCGGCCTTGTCGAAGCTGGCTGGAGTGACCCTGTAGACCGTGCTGCTGTTGAACCGGCGGTCACGGGTCAGCAGGCCGACGGCCTCCAGATGATCCATTGCCGTACGCACGGCGCGCGCCGACATGCAGCAGCGCGCGGCGATGGTGCCCACCGCCGGCCAGCACACACCGTCGTCGTTGGCCTGATCAGCCAGCGAGATCAGCACAGCCTTCTGCGTGACGCTCAGGCCCTGCAGCGGCCAGCACTGCGACATGATGATGGTCGACATGTCAGAGCCCCAGCGTCAGGTTCTCGCCCGGCGCAACCGGCCACCAGGTGCATGCAGGCTTGCCGGTGGTTGCGCACGGCGCGGTTGGGCCGCGCCAAATGCGTCCCTCGCGGGCCAGCTCAGGCAGTCGGCGACCCAACATGTGGCGATCGAGGCCAGTCAGCATCGACAGATGCAGGCTGCTCTGGCCAGGATGGCGAATCACAGCAGCCTCGGTCTTGGCGTGCTGGACGCGCAGCGCTCCGCTGGCGACGAGGTCGGCAGCGGCGGCATGGCTGGTGTGCGGATCAGTGGAGCGCGCGGGCGTGCTGCTCATCGGTACTACCTCGTGGAGTCTTCGGGACGTTTCAGGCCCTGAAAAGGGACAACTTCGCCGCTACTTCTCGGGAGCCGGTAGCGGCGCCCAAGTTCGCCGCGTGCCAGCTCTGTTGCAGCCTCCTCGGGAGTGATCCCCCGCGAGGCCGCGTATTGATCAAGCTGCTTTCGCTGGTCGCGCGACAGCTGAATTTCCATGGACCCTCCCCAGGGACTCGTTGGGTCCTTCAGGCCACATCACGGTCGGGGCTACGCTGTTCCAACGCGGCAAGGCCGGCCAGCACCAGGTCACGAACGAACACCGCGGGCTGACGCCCGTTGAAGTTCGCTGCCGCATCGATCAAGGCCTTTTCCGTGTCGTTGAACCGGACCTTGATCGGGTTGTCACGAAGGTTCGAAGGATCTGCGTACATATCCGTATGAGAGTTCAGGAGGGAGTTGTGAAACGAACTGCTACAGCGCGCGGCAAGTCAGGCCGCATCGACCGGGACGATTCGGTCATGGTCGAAATCCGTGGGTGCTACGGGATCAGGCGGTTTGGGCTCTTCGCCGAGCAGGCGCTGGATCTGCGGCAGCGCGGGCAACGCACCCTCTTCCGGCCACGCCTCCACCTGTTCGGCCGGGAGCTGCAGCAAAGTGGCCAGGTGCTTGTCGTTGGCAATACCCAGACGGGCGCGCAGCGCGCGCTTGCTCATGCGACTGTCGACCAGGTGTCGAATGGTTGCGCCTTCCGCCGAACCGCCTTGGAGGAACCGGCTCGAATGCAACTTCAGCAACGCAAAGGCACTCGCAGCTCGTGGCGACTGTGATCGCCCTGTGGCGAGATCACCTACGGTTGATCCAGCTGCGCCAATCGCCTCGCCGATCTGGGCATACGTCATGCCCGCCGACTGAAGCTCACCGATGATGGAAGCCCAAGATTTGTCCATATCGACCACACTACGGTATTCCGTAGGCACCAGTCAACGGCATTCCGTTACGGAGTTCCGTTCAAATGATGGAATGGAGACTATTGGCACAAGAATTCGCGCAGAGCGCGAAGCCCAGGGGATCAGTCGCGGGGAACTGGCGAAGTTCGCCGGCATCGCGCCGACCACACTTTCGAATCTTGAGCTGGGCCTATCGAAGTCCAGCACCGCCCTCCACAAGATCGCCGCTCGGCTCGGCGTCCATACCGACTGGCTGGAGACCGGCCGCGGCCCCAAGGGCAGCGATGGGGTCCCCGTCGCATCGTTCTCGGAGACTGAGACGCCACCCGGCTATGTTCGCTTCGACTTGTTCGAAGGGGGTGCGGGAATGGGCGCAGGGATGGTCAACCAGGACTACCCAGAGGTGGTGAAGACCATCGAGGTCGCAGAATGGGAAGTCCGCAGGAAGCTCGGTTACCTACCCAAGCCAGGCAGGATCCAGATCATCACCGGCCGCGGGCCGTCTATGAAACCCAAGCTCGAAGACGGCGACATTGTCTGGATTGACACCAGCTGCGACTACTTCGACGGCGACGACTACTACTTGATCAACATTGGTGGCGAGACGCAGATCAAGATGCTGCAGAAGCGCGGCGACGGTCTCTACGTCGTAAGCGTCAACACCGACTTCCCGGCCTATAGGCCGGATCCTGGCGATGTGAGCATCCTGGGGAAGGCGCTGATCCATGCGGGGCTGCGGAAGTTCTAACTAGCGGGGCCGTTCTCACTACTGTCCCAATTTGGGACAACAAAAAAGCCCCGCCGAAGCGGGGCTTTTTTACTTTTTGCGAGCTGGTTGCCCAGGTGCATCAACCGTTGGCGGCATCTTCGCCATCTCTTCTGACACCACGTCCTTAACCGCAGCCTTCATGATGCCTGGACCTGCGAAGGTCAACACCGCCCACATACCAGCAATTGTCACTAGAGCTGCGCCCCCCATCGATTTCCACATTGCAATGGTGGAGGGCATGCTCTCAAGGCGGACCTTCATCGCAGATACGTCGATCTCGACATTGCGAAGACGTCCATCAATCTCGTTAATTTTATCTGACATAGGGTCATCACCTCCGTTCTCGGAGCTGTCAAGAACGTCCGAAACCACCCGAATCTTTGTGTTGTAGGACCTTAGATCCAACTCAACGATACGACTGGTCCCCTGAATGGATGCTACGACTTCGGGAACAAATGTCGCGTGAAGTCCTCCACTGGAGGTCGTTACATCGCAATCAGTGGCCATCGCTGACCTCTGGCTCCTCCGGCGATTCAGCCTTGTCGTCTTCCTGTTTCAGCCCAGCAACCTTAAGTGCCAATTTGCTGATCAGCACGCTGATTTCGTCCAATTGGCTGATCGGAATGACAAGTCGAACCAGATCCTCACGAACGAATTGACTCTTTGGTTGCTTTTTGCCCTTGGAAAGCACAACTGCCTTACCGCCCGGAACAGGCTTTTCCTCGCGCTCGAAATATTCTTCGATGAGGTCAACGCCATCGCGATAGAAAGTGAGGTGGACGTTGCCGTCGCCCGTTGGACCACCTGCCGCCACGCCAGTAGCGACCTTCGACGAGAAGCCAGGATGCTTCACGTGCTTCAAAATGAACTCAGCCATTTCTTCCCCTGTAGTGCCCCTCCTGGGCTGTGCGAATCATATCGGCCAATGAGTACTTCGTCATTAGTAGGGCTACTACTTTGCGGAGCTGGAGGCGGATCAAATGCCGCCGCGCGTATTTCATGTGCAAAATCAATGACTTCCTCGCTGATCGTCTTCCATGCTTGTGACCTAGTCTTGCAGTAGGCAGCTTGTGTAGAGGCCAAACGTGCCAACCTACGCCGGCTACCTCGGTCGCGCTTCGTCGTAACTACGTGCTCTAGTCTCCTGGCCTGGCGCCGCCGTATCACTTGCAGGGGTGGTCGAGCCGTTCATGAACCAAATTCCGTAGATTCATAATTCTCTACGGAATTCCGTTTGACACGACATTACGGTATTCCGTAGTCTTTCCCTGTCGCCCAAACACCACCCCATCCCGGGGCCGGGCGCAGGAGATCACGCATGGCCATCCTTTCCCTCGGCGTCCGCCAGTCGACGCCAACCGTCGCCGCCGACAGCCTCAGCGCCAAGGTGGTTTCCGACCTGGGCGCTGCCCGCCTCCTCCAGTCCGCCGACGAAGCCGAGCGCTATGCCGGCCAGCTGCTGGAAGCCGCCAAGCAGCTGCGCGCCGCGCAGCAGGGCGCCGCCGCATGAGCGCCGCCCTCGCCCACCACTCCAACGCTCAGCGCGCCGCTGCAGCAGCAGGCATCGTCGCCCGCGCCGGGCGTCGCTGGGGCCTCCTTCCCTACCAAGTCGTCGTCGCCGCCAGCATCGCAGCCAATGCCGTCCTGCGGCAGGGCAAGAGCGCTGCAGGCGCTGTCGCTGCAGCCCGCCGCGCAGCACGCGCACAGGCAGGTGCTGCATGAGAGCCAACAAGATGAATGCTCCCCCTACCTTTCAAAGCATGGCTGGGTTGAACTCTTCACCCTCGAGCCAGTCTTCACCACTCCGGCGCAGGACACGCTTGACCTGCGAGTCCACGACACGAGCATTGAGCCCTGAAATCAACAGGGCCACCAGTGCAAGGCAACTGCGCCGGTCCGAGAAAGTCTCTTGTGCGTCGATTAACGTCACGCCGTCGAACGTTCGCAGGCGCCATCGCCAGCCAACAGTGCCCGTCAGTTGGGCCCATAAGCATGAGCGGCGGTACACCTCGACGTACATCCAAGCTCCTCAGGAGACGATCAGCAGGCAATCGTACTGTCAAATTCGCGTGAAGCAACAGGCTGCCGAGGCCAGGGCAAGCCAACAGCTGAATCGCTTAAGGACCGCTGTCCGTGCGACGGTCAAGGGGCATCGCTGATGCGCCACCTTGCCCTGCCCATCTACTGCGCCGTCGTCGTCGGCCTGCTGCTGGGGCTGCTCGCACGCGCCATCTATACCGATGCCGGCTCGCTCCTTCCGCCCTTCGGTGCTGGCGTTGTCTTCTTCACCTGGTGCGGCGTGCGCGACCTGCGGCGCAACTGGCCCGCATTCCGCAACGAGATGCGGCAGCGCTCGGCAGAGAGAGCGCGCACACCGCTGCCCGCCGACGACACCCACTGACCCCCTGCCCTGCGCTCTCCCCCTGTAGCGCAGGGAGCCCGCGCCGGCCGGGTTCCAACAGCCGGCAAACCATCCCAGGAGTCCAGCGTGCGTAACCAGCTCGACATCTTCGATCACGACCCGGCCCGCATGGCAGCGGCCAACCGCGCCGCCGCCGAACGCGCACTGCACGACGTGCAGTTCACCGCCACCGTCCGGCAGGAACGCCACGACTACTACGTGGGCGAAGCCGAACGCTGGGAACACCTCGCCGCGCACAGCGCGCGCTCCACCAACAGCAAGGACATGCAGGCATGAGCAACGACAACAAGGCCCTGGCGGACGTGCAGCCCGGTCGGAGGGTGAGGCTGGGGGATCAGGCGGAGCGGGCGCGGTTTGAGGAGTGGGCCCGCACGGAAAGGCTGCCGCTTGCCCAGGGCAAGCTCGGTGGCTATGCCTTCGAAGTGACGGCAAGGGCGTGGCGCGCTTGGCAATACCTCTCCGCCCAGCCCTCCCCGGGTGATCAGGGGGATGCGCCGCCGTGCTGGTGGATTGACCACGGCACCTATGGCCAGATTACCCAGCGCCAGGACGAAGCGGATGCCGCTGTCAATGCTGGAAAACGAGTGGTTTCCTATGCCGCCCGCCAGCCGGTGGGGGAGCCGGCCGCATGGGTCCATGAGGAAGACCGGGAAAGGGTGATCTCTGCGCGGCAGAAGGCAACCGCGCTGCGCGATCAAGGGGCCAGCGGCTCGTCGGTCCGACCGTACTCGGTGCCTGCCTACCTGCATGCACCCGCGCAGGCCGTGGACCTGGCCGAATTCAAGGCGCTGTATCGAGCCTACGTGCGCCTGCTGGAGTCTGCCCGGGATCGCATCCTGGATCTTGGCGGCACCTGCGATCCGGTCGATGTGATGGAAGCCAACGACGTAGACCTGCAGGCTGCGCGCCGCGTTCTCGACAGCCAGGCGGTAAGAAAATGAGCATCGACAGCGCAACCGAGCGCAAGAAGCTGCAGCGGCTGATAGATCGCGCAGCTAAGGCAGCCAGCGCGTTCTACCTCGCGAACAAAGCGCTGTGCGAATTCTGCGTCGAGAAGTACGGCTGCGAGCCGGCTGACGTTGACTGTGACCAGATCATCGACGCCGTCCAGGGTGGCGCGGGGGTGTCAGCCGGACTTCCTGCCGATGACTTTGATGAGGCGATGGTCGAAGCGATGGAGCTGGCAGGCCATGGCTGACCAGCTGCCCACCACGGCTTCTACAAGCACCCCTTCAGCGCTTGGACGCGAGGCCGGCCACGTGGCGCTCAACCGCAGCCATGCCGAGCTGCATAGCGTCGCCCTTGCTCCTGATCACACCCTCGGATCGCAACTCGACAGCGATGCCGTCGACTTCGGCTGTGTACGAGAAAACGTGATCCACGCTGCTCGTGATGGTCAGCACGAAATGGTAGCCATCGTGGAAACCGCGCAGGGTTCGATGAAAGCCACGAGTGGTCATGGGCCGGCCGCGGTAGGGGACGTGGTGCACTGTACAGCTGAATGCGGCACGTCGTCAGCATCGAGTGTGGCGGCTGACCAGTTGCTCACCGCTGCAATGGACCAAGCCGAGCCGATCCAGTCCGCCTACTCCGATGGCCCCGTGTGGAATGCCTTCGGCCTGACCCGTGCCGCATACCTGGTCGTTCCTCGGCGAACGCTTCAGTCCATGCCACTGGAGTGGCAGGAGCGCTTCGTCGCGCTGATGCACGAAGCCCACGCCCACCTGCCCGCCGAGGCTTTCCCCGACTACACCGTGCAGCGCCAAGAGCGCGGCCGATTCATTACCGACCCGCTCCGTGACTACCGCCACACCGGGCCGATTCCACCCAAGGAAAACCGCGATGAGCCCTGATCAGCTCCGAGCCTTTGCCCGCTCGATCCTCGATCGCAAGCTCCGCGCCGGCTGGCGACGGGAGCAAATCCTGCGCATCGAGTACGAGGGGTTCACGGGACCGGCGCACGCCGGCTACCTGATCTCCGCCGGGAAGATCTCTGTGTGCCAGGAAAACCAGTACCTGATCCGCCACACGGACGCATGGGCGGTGACGTTCCGCATGGCCGACCTGCTGCGTGATGAACCAGCACCACCGCCGGCCGCGCCGGCCCAACTGGACCTGTTCGCATGACCGCACCACTGCCCGTTTCCCCGGCCACCGTTGTCGAGGCCACCAAGGCATCGTCGCCTGTCGCAGCGGTCGTCTCTGCCATGCGGCGCGTCGATCCCGCCGGCGGCGGCGTTGCCGCCAACCAGGTGCGTGCTTGGGCCGACACCCTGATGACAGCGCTCTATACCGCGCAGCCGGTGCGCTGGGAGTACCGCCACAAGGACGATCATGCGCCGGGCTGCTGGATGCAGGCCGACGCCGGCCACGTGTATGGCGGGCACCAGCGCGGCCTCGTTGTCCGCGCCCTGTTCGAGACCCCACGCGTAATTCAGCCCGAGAAGATCCACGACTTCCAGGGCGGGGTCTGCGTTCGCTGCGGCGACAGCGAGGACTGGGCCGGCCCTGATTGTTCCCCGCTGGTCGAGAAGGTCGACCCGCGAACCCTGCTCCCGTTCGACCCGCAGTGGCTGGTCGAGCCGCTGGAATGGCTCAGGGACGCCCGTCAGAACCTCAACCCGTACGAACGCCGCAGGCGCGCCGAGCAAGCCGCCTTCCTGCTGGAAAAGCTGGTCCCCCACATCGAGGAGTGCAAGAAGCCATGACCCAGGAACATATCAGCCACCCGGAAGGGTTGCCGAACTGCGCCGCCGGCCACCGCGCGCGCCACATCCACGACAAGCGCTGCGCCTCCGCCGGCGGTGGTCACCTGGTCGAGTGCGCCTGCAGGTCAACCAGCAAGCATGCCGATCCCGACAAGGCCATCGCAGCGTGGCGCCGGCTCAACCGCCCGCCGCGCAGCGCGCGGCCGGCTGCGGCAGCCGACAACGTCCTGCAGTTCAACCTCAGCCTGGTCGACCCTGCCGCCAAGCGCATCCGAGCCCGTGCCAGCGCCCAAGGACGCCGCCCGTGATCGGCGAAGTTCTCCAATTCCGCGATCTGCAGGAGCTGTGTCGGCCTGGGAAACGCCCTCGGCTTGCCACCGTGGAGCGCTGGGCTAGGCAACGGAACATCCGTGTCCAATACGACGGCCAAGGCGGCATCTGGACAACAACGGCCGCCCTGAACGAGGCCCTGGGCCTCACCAAACCCGCTTTCGAGAACGAAAGCTACCCCGCTTCGCTGATCTGAAAGGACGCACAGCAGCACTATGGCACGACCCCGCAAGGCCGCACCCAACCTGCCGAAGCACATTGACCACACCCGCCTCCCGGTGGGGATCTATTGGGACCCCACCGGTCGAGGCCGCTGGTATGTGCGCAACCCCCACGAAGAGGGCCACGGCTTCCGGAAGAAGACTGTAGCCGGACCCGGCGCGCGGCTATCGGACCTGCACGCGATCATGGAGGCGCGCCAGGGCGCAGCACTGCGCGGCACGATCGCATACGTGATCGATCAGCATGCAAAGAGCCTTGCCTTCGCGCAGCTGAGCCCGAAGACGCAACAGGGCTACAAGGAGTATGCGGCCGCGATCAAGGTCTATCCGCTGAAGAACGGCACCGCCCTTGGAGACGCAGTGGTGGATAGGCTCACGCCTGGCTTCATCAGGCGCCTGATAGACGTGATCGCGCAGGGACGCCCTGGCTTCAAGCCGGGCGATCCGGCCATCCCCGGCTACCCAACGAAGGCGAACCACTGGCTGCGCTACCTGCGAAGGGTATTCGGTTGGGCCCGCGAACATGACCACGTCACGACGAACCCCGCCGCCGGCATCAAGCAGGTCAAGGAAAAGGCAGACCACCGCATGCCGCCGGTGGATGTGTTCCGACGCGTGCAGGCGTATGCGAAGACTTGCAGCGCACGCGGGCCCCGGGCAAAGGGAGCTGTCCCTGCGTACCTATGGGCAGCGATGGAGGTGGCCTATCAGGCTCGTCTACGCGGAATTGAGGTGCTGACGCTCACTGACACCCATGTGGACGGTGAGCTACTGCGGACGAATCGCCGGAAGGGTAGCCGCGACAACTTGGTGCGCAAGGGCCCGGAAACCGAAGAGGCGATAGCGCTGCTACGGGCTCGCCGCGCGGCAATTTGGAGCAAGAGAGGGGGAGTTGTACCCATCCGGGCCGAAGACCGCTATCTACTCGTCAGCGAGGACGGCGAGCGGTTGACCGAGGCGGGTTGGCAGACTGCCTGGGGGCGCATGATGCGCAATGCGGTGAAAGACGGGGTCCTAAGCCAGGAAGAGCGTTTCGGCCTCCACAGCTTGAAGCACCGGGGTGTGACCGATACCAGGGGCGATAAGAGAGAGGCCAGTGGCCACAAGACCGATGCCATGATGCACGTCTACGACCATTCTTTACCCACCGTGCCAGAGTCGGGCGCATGACTGCCGAATTACAGCTGCACGAATGCGGTTAGACGGGGCTCGGGCGGCCACATAGGCAGGACCGCCCGTCCCGTTCTTAGCTATCTTGCTTTTTGCGCTTGACCGTCGCCTTGCGCGCACTTCCCGTCTTCACTGCTCTCTTCTTATCTGACGCGGTCGATGACAGCTTGGCTTGCGCTTCTCCTGCGCTCTTCTCCTTACGGAAGAAGGTCAGGCGGCTAATTTCTACGCCATCGATTTGAGCCGAGAACACACAGCTGTCTTCGAATTTAATACCTTCAGCCTGCAGAATTCCAACCATCGTGGCTTTGGGAACTCCGCCCGGTGGACGGCCATCGAATCGATCAATCAGCACCTGCATTACGGGATCGGCCCGTGTTTTGCCAGCAGGCAATGCCGGGAATTTGGTCACTTCCGGAGTTTCAGCGCCATCGACGTGCACAAGCATCTCAACCTTCAGCTTGCTGATGTCTTCACCCAAATCGCAGTTGATGACCACAACACAAGCAAGCCGAAGGGGATGCTTGGCCACTCGCTGCGCGACTGTCCCATAGACACCCATCAATGACATCGTTCCACCGATCTCCCGGCGGATGTCGTCGCAGAATATCGCATGCGCGTTGAAGTTAGGCATTGCCTGGTTCTTCCTCAGAGCAGCTCTTGCAGACTGCATGCCATACGTCATCAACATCAGCCTTCAACACCGAAGCGATCCGATGGATGGTCGAAACTCGCATATCAGCCTTGCCATTCTCCCAACGAGATATGACAGCTTGGTTGGTGTTCATCTCGCGCGCGAATTTGGCCTGCGAAAAACCAGCTGCGAGTCTGAGCGCGCGTAAAGACTCTCTCGGAGACTGGTACAGCACCTCACCAACCCACTGGCGAGCCTCGGCCATGCCTGTAGGGTCGGCGTGCTCAAGGTCAGCAACCACTGCATCGATGTCCGCAAAATCCAAAGACGAGTCTTCCGAAGAAGCCAGCTCCGGGACGACTTGGCCGACACAAATGCGCTTGACCGCGTTTGCTACAACCTCTGCAACATCGTCGGGAAATGCAGTAGTTGACCACACAGAGACCAGCGCAAAAGCAGCCTGCGAGGAACCGGCGCTAGCCGAAACTTCCCTCGAGCCGATCAGAGTCTCTGGTGATCCGTTGCCCCAGTGCATCGTTGTGATCATAGTCCCAATCTCGTGGTGCCACGGCCAGCACTATCGCGGTGCGTGTGGCCTTGAAATAAACATAAATGATTCGGAAGTGAAGACCCTGCCTAGCCAGGTCATAGCTCTTCAGGCGCCAGATGGGTCGGCTGGGTCGGCCTTTCACGTAGACAGTGATGGGCACCACATCGAAGAAGTCCCCGTGAGCGGAGTTGTCGGCGCCAGACAGCGCCTCCAGCTTTCTAGAGTCATCCTTGAGCTCCTGAATTAACGCCCAGAATCCCTTCGTGACCTTGGGTTCATTGATCGCCGCCAAGTCGGCTTCAACTACCTTGAGCACTCGAAGGGTGATGGGACGCTTGGGTAAGCGTACCTTGGCCATGCTTTATAAGTCATAAAGGGTTAGATTTCCATATCTCCCGACCAAATGCGTGACGCAGTCGGCAGACCCTAGCCCGGACTATAGCTGGTAGGCATGCTCATAGCACAGCTCCTTGTCCGGAGCCAATTCCGGAGCGGAAGGCGCGGCAAGGTCTAACTGATTGATTTAAATGGCGCGCCCGACAGGAATCGAACCTGTAACCGCCGGCTTAGAAGGCCGGTGCTCTATCCAGTTGAGCTACGGGCGCCCGGACCGGAACGGTGTCCAATCCGACGTGATGTGGGATTGGTCGGGGTAGAGGGATTCGAACCCCCGACATCCTGCTCCCAAAGCAGGCGCGCTACCAGACTGCGCTATACCCCGGTCTTGCAATCCCCTCGGGCCAGGCCCGGGGAGCTGGTCATTGTCGCCAAGCCGGTCGCGAACTGTCAACGCGGCCGGCTCGACGCTGGTCCCCGCCACAGCGCCGTACGCAGTCATCGGCTATGCTCGCGGTCATCGGCCGGATGGCCGTCCCGATCCTCATTCGCACGGAGAATACGCATGCGCAGCGGCAACCCGGCTCTTTCCGAGTCGACCTTCCTCGACCTCGCCAGCGGTTCGGTGGTGACCAGCTCCGACCAGGTGATGACCCTCAACGGCACCGCCAACAAGACCGGCCTCCTGCTGCTGCTGACCGTGCTGACCGCGGCGTTCGCCTGGAGCCAGTCGGTCGACGACTACGGCCAGATCTCCGGCAGCGCGAGCCTGTACGCCATCGGTGGCGCGATCGGCGGCCTGGTGCTGGCGCTGATCACCATCTTCAAGAAGGAATGGTCGCCGGTGACCGCGCCGATGTACGCGCTGGTCGAAGGCCTGTTCCTGGGCGCCGTGTCGGCGCTGTTCAACATGAAGTACCCGGGCATCGTGTTCCAGGCCGTGCTGCTGACCTTCGGCACGCTGGCCGCGCTGCTGGTCGCGTACCGCAGCGGCGTGATCAAGGCCACCGAGAACTTCAAGATGGGCGTGGTCGCCGCCACCGGCGGCATTGCCCTGCTCTACCTGGCCTCGTTCGTGCTGGGCTTCTTCAACATCAACGTGCCGGTGATCCACGACGCCAGCTGGCTGGGCATTGCCTTCAGCCTGTTCGTGGTGGTCGTGGCCGCGCTGAACCTGGTGCTGGACTTCGACTTCATCGAAACCGGCGTCGCCCAGCGTGCGCCGAAGTACATGGAGTGGTATGGCGCATTCGGCCTGATGGTGACCCTGGTCTGGCTGTACGTGGAATTCCTGCGCCTGCTCTCGAAGATCCAGCAGCGCTGAGTCCAGCCACGCCGTAAACGACAGGCCGCGATCCGCAAGGGTCGCGGCTTTTTTTGTAGAGTCGAGCAAGCCCACACGTCCCCTGCCCCCATGCCCGACACCTTCCACAGCTACCGCCCGGCGGAGGGCCACCGCCTGCCGCATGACCCGTTCAACGCCATCATCGGCCCGCGCCCGATCGGCTGGATTTCCAGCCAGGACGCGGGCGGCACGTTGAACCTGGCGCCCTACAGCTTCTTCAACGCCTTCAACTACACCCCGCCGATCATCGGGTTCTCCAGCCAGGGCCGCAAAGACTCGCTGCGCAACATCGAAGCCACTGGAGAGTTCGTCTGGAACCTGGCCACCTTCGACCTGGCCGAGGCCATGAACGAAAGCTGCCGTGCGGTCGCGCCGGATGTCGACGAGTTCGCCCTCGCCGGCCTGTCCCCGCTGGCCTCCACGCAGGTCGCACCACCGCGGGTGGAACAAAGCCCGGTCAGCATGGAATGCCGCTGCACCCAGATCGTGCGCCTGCGCGATGCCGCCGGACAGGACACCCAAGGCTGGCTGGTGCTGGGCGAGGTGGTGGCGGTGCATATCGATGCACGGTTGCTGATCGATGGCATCTACGACACTGCCGCAGCGGCACCGATCCTGCGCGGCGGCGGCCCCGCCGATTACTTCCGTATCGGCGCCGAACAGCGCTTCCGCATGTTCCGCCCGACCTGATCCCAGCCCTTTGCGGGGCAATCCGCAGACTCACCGACGCTATCACCACCACGGCTGCAGCCGCGCGGCTATCCGGCCGCGCCCATCGGTGCAGCGTAGTGCGCCGCGAGGTGCTCGACCAGCGCGCGCACCTTGGGCGCGAGCGCACGTGCATGCGGATACAGCGCGAAATAGCGCCGCTGGCCGGCATGCCAGGCCGGCAGCACCCGGATCAAACGACCGGCGCGCAGGTCCTCCTGCACCGTCAACGCGGTGAACAGGCTGATACCCATTCCGGCCAGCGCGGCGGCGTACAGCGCAGGCGTGGCATCCACACGCAGGCGCTGTCCGGCTTCAACGCTCACGCAGGCGCCGCGCGGCCCCTGCAACTGCCAGGGCGGCATTGATGGGGTGGGACTGAAACCCAGCAGCGTGTGCTGCTCCAGGTCCGCAGCCTGCCGCGGCAGGCCATGCCGGGCCAGGTAGGCCGGTGCGGCGACCAGGATGCGCGGGCAGCTGGCCAGCTCGCGCGCGACCAGCTGGCTGTCCGGCAACGAAGCCGCGATGCGCAGAGCCAGGTCGAAACCACCGCCCACTACATCGACCAGCTGATCATCCGCCGACAGGTCCAGCGTGACCTGCGGGTAACGCTGCAGGAACGAGGGCAGCCAATGCGGCAGTTCCTGGCTGGCCACCACCTGCGGCACGCTGATCCGCACCCTGCCGCTGGGTTGCGCCTGCCCGGCGCGGGCACGATCGTCCGCCTCCTGCAGGCGGTCCAGCAGCGTTGCCGCCTCGCGGTAGTAATCGCGCCCGGCCTCGGTCAACGACAGCCGACGGCTGTTGCGATCAAGCAGGCGCACCTGCAGGTGTTCTTCCAGCTGCCGCAGTTGCCGCGACATCGCCGAATGGGTGGTGCCCAGGCGTTCGGCGGCGGAGGTAAAGCTGCCCGCGTCAACGATGGCGCGCAGCGCACGCAGGGCGGCGAAGTGATCCATCGGCGGGCAGCTCCACGTGGCGGGGCCCACGGCATGCGGGCCCCGCCAGCTTATCAAGCGCCGTCGCCGGCCTTGCGCACCGGCAGTGCGAGGATCGCGTCAGTCGTCATGACATCACCAAAGGCGTCCTCGATCTGGGCCAGCGAGGCTTCATGCAGCGCACGATGGCCGATGCGCTGGCCGCCAGCCAGATCCAGGTCGCGGCTGGCGCTGGCATCGGACGAGACGATCACCCGGTAACCACGGGGCGCGGCCGCCGCGTCGCGCGCGGCACCAGCCACGCAGGCATGGGTCTGCAGGCCGGTGACGATCAGAGTGTCGATGCCAGCGTTCTTCAGCACCTGATCAAGCACGGCGGCGGAGGCGCCGGCGAACACGCTGACGTTGTCCTTCTGCACCACGGTCTCGCCCTGGCGCGGCTGCAGGTCGCGATGGAAGGCCGCGTTGATGCTGCCCTGCGCGAACAGCGGCGCACCCGCCGGCAGCACGTGCTGCACATGGATCACGCGGATGCCATGAGCATCGGCGAAGTCGACCACCCGCTTCGCCTGGCGCAGCGCGGCCTGGCCATCGGGAATGACCATGCGGCCACCGGCAAAGCCCGGTGCGGCCTTGGCATCGAAGTACTCGTTCTGGAAGTCGATCACCAGCACGGCGGTCTTCGCCGCGTCGAGCGAGCCCGCACGCGGTGCCCCTGCGATGTGGCGGATGGTGGGATGGGCCGGCTCGGCGGCGGCGACCGGGGCGGTGGCGGCCATGCCGATCAGACTGGCCAGACCGAAAGCGGTGAGATTCATGTGCGGATTCCTGCGATGGGTGTGGAGCACAGGATGCGGAGCGCCTGGCGCACGAACCAGCCCCGCAGGGGCACATGATCTGTGCGGAATTCGCACAGGCCATCCCCCTGAAGCCACCCCATGGGTGGCTGCGGACCAACGCCCCGTCATCCACACATGGCGTGGATCTACCGGGTCTGCCCATAACGCAACGGGGCGCCCGAAGGCGCCCCGCTGTGGATCCAACCGAGGTCGGCCGGCCGCTTACAGGCGGCGGGCGATGGCCTGGGCAAAGCTCATGGTGGTGCCGGTGCCGCCCAGGTCGCCGGTCAGCGAATCCTTGGCTTCCATGGTTGCCACGATGGCCTTGCGCAGGCGCTCGGCGTTTTCCGGCTGGCCGACATGGTCCAGCATCTGCGCGGCTGCCAGCAGCAGCGCGCACGGGTTGGCCTTGCCCTGGCCGGCGATGTCCGGCGCGGTGCCGTGCACGGCTTCGAAGATCGCCGCGTCCTTGCCGATGTTGGCACCCGGGGCCAGGCCCAGGCCGCCGACCAGGCCGGCGCACAGGTCGGAGATGATGTCGCCGAACAGGTTGGTGGTGACGATCACGTCGAACTGTTCCGGACGCATCACCAGCTGCATGCAGCAGTTGTCGACGATCATTTCCTGGAATTCGATGTCCGGATACTGCGCGGCCACTTCACGGGCGACATTCAGGAACAGGCCCGAGGTCGACTTGATGATGTTGGCCTTGTGCACGGCGGTGACCTTCTTGCGGCCGGTGCTCTTGGCCAGCTCGAAGGCGTAGCGCACGATGCGCTCGGAACCCTTGCGGGTGATGCGGGTGCCGGAGAAGGCGGTTTCGCCGTCGGCCGACACTTCCTGGCCTTCGGCCAGGTAGGCACCTTCGGTGTTCTCACGGACGGTGATCAGGTCGACGTTGTCGAAACGCGACTTGGTGTTCGGGAAGGTGTGGGCCGGACGCACGTTGGCGTACAGGTCGAAGTGGCGGCGCAGGCTGACGTTGATCGAGGTGAAGCCACCACCGACCGGGGTGGTCAGCGGGCTCTTCAGCGCGACCTTGTTGCGCGCGATCGATTCAAGGGTCACCGCCGGCATCAGGTCGCCGTGCTTCTCCAGGGCCACCAGGCCGGCGTCGGCGTCTTCGTACTCCAGGCCCGTCTTGAGCTGGTCCAGCACGAACAGGGTGGCGTCCATGATTTCCGGGCCAATGCCGTCGCCGCGGATGACCGTAATTTTCTGCGTCATTGATCGATGTTCCGAACAGGGGGAAAAACGCCGTCCGGACGTGCCCGGAAACGCCGGCGCAAAGGAAGTTTCACCGGCAATTATGCCTGAGCCGGGGCCGAGGTCCCAAATAGACCATGGTCCCAGTGCCCGGCTCAGGCAGAATTGCCCGCGCATCCCACCTTGTCCCCGCGCCTGTCGGCGCGCCCCCTTGAGCAAACCGCTCTGCGGTTTTGCCCGCGCATCCCGCCTTAACCCTGCGCCTGTCGGCGCGCCCCTTCAACAAGAAGGGGCTCCTGGGTTGTTGGATCGTGGGGAAGGCCACTCGCGGGTGCGGTAGTGCCGGCCGCTGGCCGGCAACCTCGGCCATGTGGGGTTCAGGAAATGCCGGCCAGCGGCCGGCACTTCCGGAGCACTCAGTGCTCGTGCGCTGCCGGGGCGGCGGCGCCACCTTCAAGCTGGTCGAGGAAATCGACCGCGCGGCGCAGGTGCGGGATCACGATGGAACCGCCCACCACCAGGCCGACCGAGAAGGTCTCGAAGAACTCCTCGCGGGTGACCCCGGCGTCCTTGCACTGGGCCACGTGGTAGCTGATGCAGTCGTCGCAGCGCAGCACCATCGAGGCCACCAGGCCCAGCAGCTCCTTGGTCTTCACATCCAGCGCGCCGGCCTGGTAGGTCTGCGTGTCCAGCGCGAAGAAGCGCCGCACCACCTGGTTCGGCTCACCCAGGATGCGCTCGTTCATGCGCTTGCGGAACTCGGTGAACTCGGCGATGCGGTCCTTGCTGCCGTCGTCGGCCGCGCTCATGCCTGGCCCTGCCCGGCCAGCAGCGGCTCGAGCTTGCCTTCACGGTGCAGGGCCATCATGTCGTCGTAGCCGCCGACGTGGACGTCGCCGACGAAGATCTGCGGCACGCTGGTACGGCGGGTCTTGGCCACCATCTTCTCGCGCTCGGCCGGGTCCAGGTCGATGCGGACCTCGGTCCACTGCTGGCCCTTGCTCTTCAGGAAGTTCTTGGCGGCCACGCAGTACGGGCAGACGGCGGTGGAATAGAGGGTGATGGCGGGGGCACCGCCGGCGGTCTGGGCTGTCACGGGAAACTCCACGATGGATCGACGGTCTACATATGGTACCGGTGCGCTGGAATTTCCACGCCACGGCCGCAACACTGTGGATTAACGAATGGTTGCCCCCCGCCCTGCCACGCTGGGCGCGCCCCGCCCGAGGACCTTCTGCTTGCGAGCCCTGCTGCTGACTACCGCCGTCACCCTGGCCCTGGCCATGCCGCTGGCCCAGGCCCAGGCCCAGGCCCAGGAGAAGCTGCCTGACATCGGCTCCTCGGCCGGCGAGCTGCTGACCCCGGCCCGCCAGGCCGAGTACGGCGCGATGATGCTGCGCGAGCTGCGCAACTATGGCTACCTGCTGGACGATCCGCTGGTCAACGACTGGCTGCAGACCATGGGTACCCGGCTTGGCTCCAACAGTGACCAGCCACGGCAGCCCTATACCTTCTTCGTGATGAAGGACCGCCAGATCAACGCCTTCGCCACCCTCGGCGGCTACATCGGCGTCAATGCCGGCCTGGTGCTGACCGCCGAGCGCGAGGACGAGGTGGCTGCGGTGCTGTCCCACGAAATCGCCCACGTCACCCAGCAGCATGTGCTGCGCGGCGTCGAGCGTGCCCAGCGTGACCAGATCCCGATCCTGCTGGGCATGCTGGCGGCGGTGGTGGCCGCGCAGGCCAGCAACAGCACCTCGTCCGGTAACGCGACGATGGCCGCGATCAGTTCAGGCATGGGCCTGATGCAGCAACGGCAGATCAACTACACCCGTTCCAACGAGTCCGAGGCCGACCGCCTCGGCATCCGTACCCTGTCGCGCAGCGGCTACGACGTGGATGCCATGGCCGGCTTCTTCGAACGGATGTCGGCGGCCATGCGCGGCAATGAAGGCGGCTACAGCGTGCCCGAGTTCCTGCGCACCCACCCGGTCAACATCACCCGCATCAGCGAGGCCAAGGCCCGCGCCGAGCAGATGAAGAAGGATACGGTGCTGCTGACCACCAGCACCCCCAGCGGCGAGCGCAGGGAGCGGGTGGACCCGGCCGATCCCAGCCTGGGCGAGCCGCTGCTGCGCGGCAACAACCCGCTGCTGCCCAGCAGTGTGCTGCGCCTGCCGATCGGCCAGCTCAACCGCGGCGCCAGCGGTGACTTCGAGTGGGCACGCGAGCGCCTGCGCGTGCTCAGTGCCGATTCCACCCCCGAGCTGGAACGCGAGTATGCCGATCTGGCCAAACGGCAGAAGGACGGTCTCAATGATGCACAGCGCTATGGCCAGGCCCTGGCGATGATGCGCGGTGGCCGTGCCGGTGCCGGCCAGGCCCGGCAGACCCTGGCGGGCCTGCTGCAGACCCATCCCGGCAACCTGTGGCTGGCGCTGGGCCTGGGCGAGGCGGAGTCGCGTGCGGGCCTGGCCGCCCAGGCCAACAGCCGCTTCGAGCAGCTGCTGCGCGAACATCCCAACAGCCGCCCGGTGGCGTTGACCTATGCCGAGATCCTGAACGAGCAGGGCAACCGCGAGGCCGGCCAGCGGGCACAGGCGATGCTGCGCCCGCTGCTGTCGCAAAGCGGTAATGATCCGGTCTTCCAGCAGCGCTTTGCCCGCGCCAGCGAGCTGGCCGGTGACAGCGTGCGCGCCAGCGAAGCCTATGCCGAGGCGGCGTTCCTCAGCGGGCGGCCGGAACAGGCGCTGCTGCAGCTGCAGGCGCTCAAGCGCAACCCGGCGCTGGACTACATCGGCCGCGCGCGCGTCGACGCCCGCATCGAATCGATCACCCCGACCGTACTGGAGCTGCGCCGCCAGGGCGTGCAGGACCCGGACCTCGACCGCCGCTGAGCGCTGCATGACCGGCCGATGGCAATCCCGGCCGGTTCCGCCCGGGAAGTCACAAACATGTCATCAAACCGTAGTCTACTGGCACCACTCCAGTAACCGAGCCCTACGGTGTCCTCGTGCAGAAACGCATCCTGATCGTCGATGACGAGCCCGCGATCCGCGAAATGGTCGCCTTCGCCCTTCGCAAGGGCGATTACGAACCGGTCCACGCCGGCGATGCCCGAGAGGCCCAGACCGCGATCGCCGACCGCGTCCCCGACCTGATCCTGCTGGACTGGATGCTGCCCGGCACCAGTGGCCTGGACCTGGCCCGTCGCTGGCGCAAGGAAACGCTGACCCGCGAAGTGCCGATCATCATGCTGACCGCCCGTGGCGAAGAGAACGACCGCGTCGGCGGGCTGGAGGCCGGCGTCGATGACTACGTGGTCAAGCCGTTCTCGGCGCGCGAACTGCTGGCCCGTATCCGTGCGGTCATGCGCCGCGCGCGCGAGGATGACGAGGACGGCAGCGTGGCGGTCGGCCCGATCCGCATCGACGGCGCGGCCCATCGCGTGTTCGCCAACGACCAGCCGGTGCCGATCGGCCCGACCGAATACCGCCTGCTGCACTTCTTCATGACCCACCCCGAGCGCGTCTACACCCGCGCCCAGCTGCTGGACCACGTGTGGGGCGGCAGCGTGTACGTCGAAGAGCGCACCATCGACGTGCACATCCGCCGCCTGCGCAAGACGCTGGAACCGTTCAACGCCGAGAACATGGTGCAGACCGTGCGCGGCGCCGGCTACCGCTTCTCCACTGCCACCTGAGTCTCGTCGTGCCGGCGCCGTGCACCTGCGGGTGCCGGTGCCGGCAACTCTGCTATAACCCTCGGTTCACCCCAGTGAACCGCCGCACCTCAACGACGAGATCGCAATGCCCCGCCACATCCGCTCTGCCTGGTTGAAGACCCTGGCCACTGTTGCCGCGGTACTGCTGTTCGCCGGACTGGTGGGGGGAGTCACGGGCCACCTGTGGCTGTGCATCGCGCTGGCCGCCCTGGCCACCCTGGCCTGGCACTACTGGCGCCTGCGCAGCGTGCTGCGCCGGCTGACCGCCCGACAGCGCTGGGACACCGCCGAAGAAGGCACCGGCGTCTGGAACGAACTGGACCGCCTGCTGTACCGCAACCAGGTGGAAATGCGCGTGCGCAAGCGCCGCCTGCTGGACATGCTGCGCAGCTACCGCGCCGCTGCCGCCGCACTGCCCGATGCGGTGGTGGTGCTGGACCGCAACAGCCAGCGCGTGCAGTGGTTCAACGAAGCGGCCACCGCCCTGCTTGGCCTGCACCACCCCGGCGACCTCGGCGAGGCCCTGGTCGAGCGCCTGCAGCCGATGCCGCTGGCGCACTGGCTGGCCGGTGGCCGCAATGCCGAACCGATCCTGGACGTGCCCTCGCCGGTCGACCCGGCGATCCGCCTGAACCTGCGCCTGATTCCCTATTCGTCGGACTACTGGCTGCTGATCGCGCGCGACGTCAGCAAACTGCTGCGCCTGGAACAGGTGCGCCGCGACTTCGTGGCCAATGTTTCACACGAACTGCGCACGCCGCTCACCGTGGTTCACGGCTACCTGGACATGATGGACCCGGAGGATTTCCCCGGCACCGGCCCGATGCTGGAAGAAATGCGCAAGCAGAGCCAGCGCATGGCCCAGCTGGTGGAAGACCTGCTGACCCTGTCGCGGCTGGAATCGCAGGAGCACAGCGAAGAAGAGACCGTGGCCATGCAGCCGATGCTGGCGACACTGCGCCGCGAGGCCGAGGCGCACAGCCAGGGCCGCCACCAGATCAGCATCGACGATCTGGCCGGTGTCGACCTGCAGGGCTCGACCAAGGAACTGCACAGCGCGTTCTCCAACCTGGTCACCAACGCGGTGCGCTACACCCCGGCCGGTGGCCGCATCGCGGTGGAGTTCCGCCGCGAAGGCGACGGCGCCGTGCTGGCGGTGCGCGATTCCGGCTACGGCATTCCCGCCACCCACCTGCCGCGCCTGACCGAGCGTTTCTACCGCGTGTCCAGCAGCCGCTCGCGCGAGAGCGGTGGCACCGGGCTGGGCCTGTCGATCGTCAAGCATATCCTCGGCCTGCACCACGCACGGCTGGAGATTGAAAGCGAAGTCGGCAAGGGCTCGGTGTTCTCCTGCCATTTCGATGCCGACCACGTGCGCCCGCGCGAGTCCGCCCCCCTGACCTCCATCGAAGAATGACGCCATGAGCAGCCTCGGATCCCTCCCCCTCCCCGTGAGCCCGGACAACGATCCGTTGCGCGACCCGGCGCTGTACATCAACCGCGAGCTGTCGCAGCTGGATTTCAACTTCCGCGTGCTGGCGCAGGCCATGGACCCGCAGGTGCCGCTGCTGGAGCGCCTGCGCTTCATGTGCATCTCCTGCACCAACCTCGACGAGTTCTTCGAGATCCGCGCCGCGGCCGTGCGCCACGCGCAGGAGTTCGGCCTGCCGCCGGCACCGGACGGCATGAGCCCGCAGGCCATCCTCAACGCCATCCATGACCGCGCTGCGGAGCTGGTGGACCAGCAGTACCGCTGCTGGAACGAGACGCTGCGCCCGGCGCTGATGGAGGCCGGCATCGGCGTGCTCGGTCGCCATTCCTGGACCGACCGCCAGAGGCGCTGGCTGCGTGCCTACTTCCGCAACGAGATCATGCCGGTGCTGTCGCCGCTGGGCCTGGACCCGGTGCACCCGTTCCCGAAGATCCTCAACAAGTCGCTGAACATCGTGGTGGTGCTGAAGGGCACCGATGCCTTCGGCCGCGCCGGCCACCTGGCGATCGTGCGTGCACCGCGCTCGCTGCCGCGCATCATCCAGCTGCCGGAGAAGCTCGGCGGATCGCAGAACTTCGTGTTCCTGTCGTCGGTGCTGTCGACCTTCGTCGATGAACTGTTCCCGGGCATGGAAGTCCAGGGTGCCTACCAGTTCCGCGTCACCCGCAATTCCGAGCTGGTGGTGGACGAGGAGGAAGTGGAAAACCTGGCGCTGGCGCTGCGCGACGAACTGGTTGACCGCGGCTACCGGCCGGCGGTGCGCCTGGAAATCGCCCACGACATGCCTCGCGAGATCGTGCGCACGCTGCTGCAGAATTTCGGCCTGACCGAGAACGCGGTGTACCGCATCGATGGCCCGGTCAACCTCAACCGCATCATCCAGCTGTACGACCTGATCGCGCAGCCGGACCTGAAATACCCGCCGATGACCCCGCGCACGCTGCGCGACAGCGACGGCATCTTCGAGACAGCGGCGCGCCAGGACCTGCTGCTGCACCACCCGTTCGATGCGTTCACCGCGGTGCTGGACCTGATCCGGCAGGCGGCGATCGACCCCAACGTGCTGGCGATCAAGCAGACCCTGTACCGCACCGGCAAGGATTCGCTGATCGTCGATGCGCTGATCCAGGCCGCGCGCAACGGCAAGGACGTAACCGTGGTGGTGGAGCTGCGCGCCCGCTTCGACGAAGAAGCCAACCTGGGCCTGGCCGATCGCCTGCAGGAAGCCGGGGTGCAGGTGGTGTACGGCGTGGTCGGCTACAAGACCCACGCCAAGATGCTGCTGATCGTGCGCCGCGAGGGCCGCAAGCTGCGCCGCTACGTGCACCTGGGCACCGGCAACTACCACAGCGGCACCGCCCGCGCGTACACCGACATCAGCCTGATCACCGCCGACGCGGACATCGGCAACGACGTGCACCTGCTGTTCCAGCAGCTGTCCGGACTGGCCTCGAAGATGAAGCTCAAGCGCCTGCTGCAGTCGCCGTTCACCCTGCACACCGGCATCCTCGGCCGCATCGAGCGCGAGACGCGCATCGCCGCCGCCGGTCGCCCCGCGCGGATCATCGCCAAGATGAACGCACTGAACGAGCCGCAGGTGGTTCGTGCGCTGTATGCCGCGTCGCAGGCCGGCGTGCAGATCGACCTGATCATCCGCGGCGCCTGCACACTGCGCCCGGGCGTGCCGGGCATCTCGGACAACATCCGCGTGCGCTCGATCGTCGGTCGTTTCCTGGAACACAGCCGGGTCTACTGGTTCGGCAACGACGGCGCGCCGGAGATGTACTGCGCCAGCGCCGACTGGCTGGAGCGCAACCTGCTGCGCCGGGTCGAGACCTGCTTCCCGATCCTCGATCCGGAACTGGCCAAGCGGGTCTACCGCGAAGTCCTGCAGAACTACCTGGACGACAACCTCAATGCCTGGGAGCTGGACGCGGACGGCGTGTACCACAAGCGCGCCCCGGCCCATGACGAAGCCCCGCATTCGGCACAGATGGCGTTGATGCAGGGGCTCTGACCCGGTAGGTGTCGACCAAGGTCGACACCCACCAGCAGCAGCGCAGAACGCCGTCCGGCAGGTCGCAGAGAACTGTCGAAGGCGGGGTGGGTCCGGTGGCAGGGGTGTGAGCCGCATGGATGCGGCGACCAAGCCCCCATGGACGGGTTCACGGCGTCCCCTGCCATCGGACCCAGCCCGCCATCCCACGGATAGCCTGCTGTTGCTGTGGCTGTTGCCGTTGATTCGGCAGGTGCAGGGCGCAGCCCTGCCGCACTCCCCTCTTCCAACATGTGAAGGCCGCGCGGTGACGAGCACACCGCCCCTTCGGCTAACATTCGTCCATGCCGCATACCACCACGACTCCGCCCGCATTGCAGGATGGCGACCTGCTGGCCGCCATCGACCTTGGCTCCAACAGTTTCCACATGGTCATCGCGCGCTACACGCTTGGCCAGCTGCGGGTGATCGACCGCCTGCGCGAGACCGTGCGGATGGCCGATGGGTTGGACGGCAAGGGCGGCCTCTCCGCAGCGGCCCGCCAGCGCGCGCTGGAGTGCCTGGCGCGCTTCGGCCAGCGCATCCGCAATGTGCCGCCGCACCGGGTACGCGCACTGGCCACCAACACGGTGCGCCAGCTGCGCTCGCCGCAGTCGTTCCTGGTCCCGGCCGAAACCGCACTGGGGCATGCCATCGAAGTGGTCAGCGGCCGCGAAGAAGCCCGCCTGATCTACCTGGGCGTGGCCCATGCGCAGCCGCCCAAGCCCGGCCAGCGCCGGCTGGTGATCGACATCGGCGGCGGCTCCACCGAGTTCATCATCGGCATGGGCATGCAGACCCTGGAGCGTGAAAGCCTGCAGGCCGGCTGCATCGCCAGCACGCGGCGCTTTTTCCCGGGCGGCAAGCTGAGCAAGAAGCGCTGGAAGGACGCGCTGGCCGAGATCGGCCGCGAGTTCCAGCCCTTCGCCAGCAAGTACCGTGCGCTGGGCTGGCAGGAAGCACTGGGCTCGTCAGGCACGCACAAGGCGATCAGCGAGATCTGCGCGACGATGAAGCTGAGCAAGGGCGCGATCACCGCCGAAGCCCTGCCGCAGCTGCGCGATGAACTGCTGAAGGCCAAGAAGATCGACGATATCCAGTTGCCGGGCCTGTCCAGCGACCGCCGCCCGATCATCGCCGGCGGCATCCTGGTGCTGGAAGCCGCGTTCCAGGCGCTGGGCCTGCAGAAGCTGCTGGTCAGCAAGGCCGCGATGCGCGAAGGCATCCTGTATGACATCGTCGGCCGCGCCGGCGAGAACGACCTGCGCGATGAATCGGTGGCTGCACTCAGCCAGCGCTACGGCATCGATACCGTGCAGGCCGAGCGCGTCCAGGAGACCGCGCTCTCGCTGCTGGAACAGGTGCAGGAACGCTGGCGGCTCGACGCCGACGATGCGCGCATGCTCGGTTGGGCCGCGCGCCTGCACGAGCTGGGCCTGATGATCGCGCACAGCGGCTACCACGTGCATGGCAGCTATGTGCTGGAACATTCGGACATTGCCGGCTTCTCGCGCCAGGAGCAACAGATGCTGGCGGCGCTGGTGCGCAGCCACCGCCGCAGCGTGGCCAAGACCGCCTTCGACGCCCTGCCCGAGCGCCTGCTGCTGACCGCGCGCCGGCTCGCGGCGCTGCTGCGGCTGGCGGTGCTGCTCAACCGCGCCCACGAGGATGCCCCGCTGCCGGCGCTGGAACTGACCGCCGACGATAACCGGCTGTCGCTGATCGTGCCGCAGGCGTTCATCGATGCCCGTCCGCTGCTCCGCGCCGACCTGATCGGCGAGACCGACGGCATCGCCGGGCTGGGCATCCAGTTCCGCCCGTTCGTCGCCTGAATACGCCGCCCCGTGCCTTGCACGGGACCGCTCAAGTGACGCACTTCGCTGTCCCACTTTGCGCAGTCTGGCGGTTTTTTGTGCTGCTTCGCAACACGACGGCACCGTATCGCGTCCCGGACCTCTCACGTAAGCGCCTGCTTTTGTTCACGTTTCGTGAAGGCAGAAGGTGCCTCGTGACATAAATTGATACGAACTCTTTACAGAGCATTAACTAACGAGACTACTATCGGGTCACCGGCTCGGTCATCAACCCAGCTGGCTCCTTCGACGCCCACTTTGGCGTCTTGTGCACGACCTGAGAGAGAGAGCTCGCCATGACTTCACGCACCACCGCACTGGGGCAGGCCATCCGCTATGCCCTGGTTACCACCGCAACGCTGGCCGCCCTGCCCGCGTTCGCCCAGGACGGCAGCAACGCTACGCCCACCAACCTCGACCGCATCGAGATCACCGGCTCGCGCATCCGCCAGGTGGACGTGGAAACCGCCCAGCCGGTGTTCGCGATCAGCCGCAACGACATCGAAAAGCAGGGCTTCAGCTCGGTTGCCGACATCCTGCAGAACGTCACCGCGATGGGCAGCCCGACCATCAGCCGCGCCAATGCGCTGACCGCGGGTGAAAACGCGGGTGGCACCTACATCGACATGCGCAACCTGGGCACCCAGCGCACGCTGGTGCTGGTCAACGGCAAGCGCCTGGGCATCAGCACCTCCGGCTACCAGGACATCTCCACTCTGCCGGTGTCCGCCGTGGAACGCATCGAGGTGCTGAAGGACGGCGCCTCTGCGATCTATGGCTCCGACGCCATGGCCGGCGTGGTGAACATCATCACCCGCTCCAATGTCACCGGTGTGACCGCCAACGTCTACCACGGCCAGTACAGCCAGGGCGACGGCGCGCGTGACCGCTTCGACGTGGTCGCCGGCTGGAGCAACGATCGCCTGTCGCTGACCCTGTCGGCCGAGCACGCCGAAGAGAAGGGCGTGTGGGCGCGCGATCGCGGCTTCAGCAAGTACGGCATGACCGATCGTCATCCGTACGACAGCAGCAACTGGACCACGATCAGCCAGTACGGCCAGTTCACCGGTCTGCGCGGCCCGGGCTGTACCGCCACTGCGGGTTGCGGCTACTCCCTCAACCGCGGCGCGGATCCGACCAATCCGGCCAACTACCACCTCACCGATAGCACGCCGTTCACCGGTGACGTGAGCAACGCCAACGACCAGATGCACGTGATGTATCCGGTCAAGCGTGACTCGGTCTATTTCGACGGCCGCTTCAAGATCACCGACAACGTCAACTTCCGTACCGAGCTGGGCTACAACCAGCGTGAGTCCACCCGCCAGATCGCGGGCTATCCGCTGCAGTCGAGCACCGCCGGTGTCGGCTCGATGTCGATCAACAGCTACTTCAATCCGTTCGGCCGCCAGCACGGTTACGCCACCCCGACCGCCGTGGCATGGAACCGCCGCACCTGGGAGGTGCCGCGCGTGACCACCAGCGAGCTGAAGACCTACCGCGCGGTGGCGTCGTTCGACGGTTCGTTCGAGATCGGCAGCCGCTACTTCGACTGGGAAGTGGGCTACCAGTACAACCGCAATGAACTGGAATCGGTGGCGACCGGCAACCTGCACAAGGCTCGCGTCGCCGGCGGCGTCGGCCCGTCGTTCTACAACGCCGCCACCGGCAAGGTGCAGTGCGGCACCGCCGCTGCACCGATCTCCTATGACGTGTGCAAGCCGTGGAACCCGCTGGTGCCGTACGGCACGACGGCGGCCGATGGCCTGTACGGCAACGAAGAACTGCAGGCGTGGCTGTTCCCGGAAGAGATCACCAAGGGCCGCACCACCTCCAAGAACTTCTTTGCCAACATCGCCGGCAGCATCGTGACCCTGCCGGCCGGCGACCTCGGCTTCGCGTTCGGCGTGGAAAGCCGCAAGGAAGAAGGCAAGTACACCCCGGATGCCCTGGCCCAGACCGGCGCGACCACCAACCTGGCCGCTGGCCCGACCGGCGGTGACTACACCGTCAACGAAGCCTACCTGGAAGTGAACGTTCCCGTGCTGGCCGACCTGCCGGGCGCGAAGGAACTGACCTTCAACGGCGCAACCCGCTTCTCGGACTACAACACCTTCGGCAACACGCTCAACAGCAAGTTCGGCTTCAAGTGGAAGCCGATCGACTCGCTGATGGTGCGTGGCACCTGGGCCGAGGGCTTCCGTGCACCGACCATCAGCGACCTGTTCGGTGGTGGTTCGGAGACCTTCGCGCAGTTCAGCGATCCGTGCGACACCCGCTTCGGTTCCTCGGCCTCCAGCGCGGAAGTCCGTGCACGTTGCGCACGCGACATCGCCAATGCGAATACCTTCCGCCAGCTGCGCCAGGGCGGCACCCCGGTGAACACGTCGACGGACGCGACCCCGGTGCCGTTCACCTCCGGGTCGAACCCGCTGCTGACGCCGGAAACCTCGACCAGCAAGACGCTGGGCCTGGTCTGGAGCCCGAGCTTCATCCAGGGCTTCAACGCCTCGCTGGACTGGTGGAAGATCCGCATCGACAACACGATCATCGCCGACACGCCGACCCAGATCCTGCAGGACTGCTACGAATCGGGTATCCAAGCGCGCTGCTCGCGCTTCCAGCGTGACCCGGTGACCGGCATCGTGACCAACCTGAAGTTCGGCAACCGCAACGCGGGCTTCATGGAAACCGAAGGCTACGACCTGGACGTGAGCTACCGTCTGGACACCCGGTTCGGCAAGTTCAACGTGAACTCGGCCACCACCTACGTGTCCAGTGCGACCTACCGCACCTCCAACGACAACTCGATCGTCCCGATCGTCACCAACGGCATCGGCAGCGCTTTCCGCGTCCGTTCCAACCTGGTGCTGGGCTACGAGCGGGGCAACTTCGGCGCGAGCTGGACCGCGCGTTACTATTCGGGCGTGAAGGAAACCTGCTCGAACATCGCGCTGTACCCGGACGAGTGCTCGGATCCGGGCGTGTACGCACCGTGGTACAAGGGCGCACGCAACTACAACGAGCGCGGCGCGGTCACCTTCCACGACGTGCAGGTGCGTTACTCGCTGCCTTGGGATGCCACCGTGTCGGTCGGTGCCAACAACGTGTTCGAGAAGTACGGCCCGGTCATGTACAGCAAGCCGAACTCGGCCTTCTCGTACTACGGTGGCTACGATATCGGCCGCTTCATCTACATGAAGTACCAGCAGCGCTTCTGATCCATCGCGCTGTAACGGAAGCATGACGACCACGGCCCTTCGGGGCCGTGGTTTTTTATGGGCCGCAGCGCCCATGCGGTGGCCGGCGCCGCCGTCATCTGATGGTCGCAAAGCGGTCATGTCGGCTACATCGCCAGGCCCGAGCATGCCCGAAACCGGGAGGCCCGCCATGCGCTATGCCATCGTCACCGAGACCTATCCGCCGGAAGTGAACGGCGTCGCTCTCACCGTACAGGGCCTGGAGCAGGGTCTGCGTGCAGCCGGCCACGAGATCGACCTGGTCCGCCCCCGCCAGTCCAGCGAAGCGCTGGACTCGGCACCCGGCACCTTGCTGGTTCCCGGCGCCGCGCTGCCGCGCTACCCCGGACTACGCTTCGGCCTGCCGGCCCCGATCCGGCTGGGCCGCCATTGGCAGAAACAACGCCCGGATGCGGTGTACATCGCCACCGAAGGACCGCTGGGCTGGTCGGCACTGCGCACCGCGCGCCGCCTCTGCATTCCGGTCGCCAGCGGTTTCCACACGCGCTTCGACGAATACCTGCCCGACTACGGCGTGGCGTGGCTGCAGGCCGCGGCCATGCGCTGGATGCGCCGCTTCCACAACCAGGCCGACGCCACCCTGGTGCCGACCCGCGAGCTGCAGCAGTTCCTCGGCGAACAGGGCTTCGAGCGCGTGCGCCTGCTGGCCCGCGCGGTGGACAGCCAGCAGTTCGATCCGGGCAGGCGCGATCCCGCGCTGCGCGAGGAATGGGGCGTGGATGGCAACGGCCTGGTGGCGATCTATGTCGGCCGCATCGCTGCCGAAAAGAACCTCGGCCTGGCAGTGAAGGCGTTCCGCCGGCTGCAGCAGATCCGGCCCAAGGCACGCTTCGTGTGGGTCGGAGATGGCCCGGCCCGCGAAAAACTGGCACATGAAAACCCCGACTTCATCTTCTGTGGCATCCAGCGCGGCGATGCGCTGGCCCGGCACTTCGCCAGCGGCGATCTGTTCCTGTTCCCCAGCCGCAGCGAGACGTTCGGCAACGTGACCCTGGAAAGCATGGCCAGCGGTGTGGCCACCGTGGCCTTCGACTACGGCGCCGCGCGCGAGTACCTGCGCAATGGCGAGAACGGCGCAGCCGTGGACAGCGACGAGCAGTTCATCGATGCCGCCGTGCGACTGGCCGCCGATGACGCGCAACGCCGCGAACTGGGCGGCAATGCCGCACGCGCGATGAAGCGACTGCATCCACAGCAGGTGGTGGCCGAGTTCGATGCACTGCTGGCCGAACTGGCACAGTCGCGGAGGAACGGCCATGCGCACTACGCCGCTTGAGCTGCTGGCCGGGCGCGAAGCACGCTGGTGCCGGCGCGCAAACCACTACTGCCGGCGGCGGCGCGTGCGTCGCCTGTTCGCAGTCATCAGCCGGCTCGGCGATGGCGTGTTCTGGTACGTGCTGATGGCCGCGCTGGTGATGCTGGACGGCTTCGACGGCCTGCGCGCCTCGGTGCACATGGCCGCCACGGGCCTGGCCGCGCTGCTGATGTACAAGGGCCTCAAGCGCTGGACCCGGCGCCCGCGGCCCTACGCGGCCGACCTGCGCATCCGCGCCTGGGTAGCGCCGCTGGACGAGTTCAGTTTTCCCTCCGGGCACACCCTGCACGCGGTGTCGTTCACCATCGTGGCACTGGCCTACTACCCGTGGCTGGCACCGCTGCTGGTGCCGTTCACCTGTGGCGTTGCGCTGTCGCGGGTGGTCCTGGGCCTGCACTATCCTTCCGATGTGCTGGCCGCCACCGCCATCGCCATCGTGCTGGCCTCGGCCAGCCTGACCTGGTTGCCACTGCCGGTGTAAACCGGGGTCAGATCCCTGTTCCCCCGGTGAGGGATCTGAGCCCACGATGCCGGCGGCGCTACCGTCCTCCTTGATGGCCTAGAATGCGGCCATGACCACGCTGTTCATTTCCGACCTGCACCTGGACCCCAGCCGTCCGGAGATCACCGACCTGTTCCTGCGCTTCCTGCGCGAGCAGGCGCCCGGCGCCGATGCGCTGTACATCCTCGGCGACCTGTTCGAAGCCTGGATCGGCGACGACACCCCCTCGCCCGCCGCCGATGCGGTGGCCGACGCGCTGAAGGTGCTGTCCGACAGCGGCGTGCCGGTGTACTTCATCCGTGGCAACCGCGACTTCCTGCTTGGCGAGGATTACGCACGCCGCGCCGGCCTGCGCATCCTGCCCGACCCCTGCGTGATCGAGCTGTACGGCCGCCCGGTGCTGCTGCAGCACGGTGACCTGCTATGCACCGATGACATCCCCTACCAGCAGTTCCGCGCGCAGACGCGCGACCCGGCGTTCCAGGCGCAGTTCCTGTCGCAGCCGCTGGCCGCACGCATCGCCTTCGCGCAGAAGGCGCGCGAAGCCAGCCAGGCCCGCCAGTCGGAAATGAAGCAGGGCGATCGCGCGCAGTTCGAGACTGTCACCGACGTGGCCCCGTCCGAAGTCGATGCCACCTTCGTGCGCCACGGCGTGGACACCATGATCCATGGCCATACCCACCGCCCGGCCATCCACACGCTGCAGGCCGGCGGCCGCGACCGCACCCGCATCGTGCTCGGCGACTGGTACGAACAGGGTTCGGTGCTGCGCGTGGACGCCCATGGCTGGTCGCTGGATACCCTGCCCCGCGGGTAATTCCCGCCGGCAGGAAATCCGCGGCCGCACAAGGCGGCCGCGGACAGTACGGACTCAGCGGAAGGCCGCGATGGTGGCCTTGGTGTTGACCAGCACGCGCTGGTTGTCGGCGGTACTGGCATTGCCCATCGGGATGCCGTTGTAGCTGATGTTCGGGTTGGACCAGTAGTTCAGGCGCGGGCAGCTGCGGGTGCAATTGTAGGCCATGATCGTGCGCCAGCCGGTGCCGGTGGCCGGCTCGTAGCGGTAGCCATGCCCATAGGCATAGGGCGAGGTGCTCGAGTCGGTGGCGATGTCATGCCGTGCACTCTGCAGGTGGCCGATCTCGTGCGCGAACGAGTAGTAGCCGGTCGCGCAATCCCAGTACACCGCCGCGAACGCGGTCGATGCCGTCGAGCCGATGCCGGAGGCCAGCCCGCAGTAGGCCGTGTTGTTGATCAGCAGCACGCCCACGTCGGCGGCGGTGTTGTTGCGGCTGGTATGGATGCTGTCCATGTAACCGTCGCTGGTGCCGCGGAAGCGCGCCAGGTCGGTATCGAAGCTGCCCGACTCGGTGTAGCTGGTGGTCTCGTAGCCGGCCAGCTGCATGGTGATGCCGACGTTGCTGTTGACATAGCCCTGGTTGGACTCGGCCACCGCCAGCTGCACCAGTGACTGCATGTTGCCGCCGTAGGCGGTGACGGCGGCATTGGTCGCCACCACCAGCACGCGGATGGTGGCCGGCGTGCCCGACGACGCCTGCGCGATGCCGATGCGATCGTTGTTGCCCATCGGGATCTTCGGCAGCTGGTTGTAGTCGGCCGGATGGTCGGCCGGCATCCGCGATTCATCCACTTCCACCAGCACGTGGCGGTTGCCCAGCGGGCGCAGGCGGTACAGCTTGCCGTCCTTGCGGATCGAACCGGTGATGGTGTTGCCCGAGCGCACCAGGATCAGCGAATTGCCGGGATCGTCCTGCCCGGTGGACGTCGCTGCGGTCAGCTTGTCCGAGGGCGAACGGAACTGGCCATACCAGATGCTGCCGCCGTCGGGCAGCGCCTCGACCTTGCTGCGTACCGCCTGCACGCGCTGGCCGAGCAGTTCGAATTCCAGCTGCGGCTGTGCAGTCGCGGCTGCATCAACGCGCACTTCCTGTACCGTCGCGGTGGACGGGGTGGCCAGCAGCTTTCCCAGCGCCGGCTCACTGCTTGCCGATGCCCGGCTGATGACCGTCACCGGCTCGAACAACGGTGCCGCCTGCGCGGCCGCTGCGACCGACAAACCCAACACCAGGCCACCTGCCGCTTTACCAATCGATCTGGACAACATTGCGTCGCTCCTTGAATGATGTGAACAGCGTTGATGCAGCACGACCCGGTTTGCCGGGTTTGGCCATATGGCCTGCGCGGGTCGCGTGAATTCAATAGGCGCGAGGAATGAAAGTCAGGATTTGTGATCCACCGCAGCTGCGTTCAGTCAGGTCAAAAGCGTCACTACACTTCGCCAATACACCGCTTTCGCGCTACCGTGACGCGGCCACCACGGGAAATACACATGGCACCCTCGCAGGACACGGACGAAGATGTCGGCTTGCTGCGGATCGGCCTGTTCTTCGATGGCACCCGCAACAACGCACACAACCTGGCGCGTGGCCGACCACGGCCGCCCCAGCCGCGCCCGGCGCAGCTGCGTGCGGATGACGATTCGACCTACCAGAGCCGGCTGACCAGCAGCTACGACAACGGGCCGACCAACATCGCGCGCCTGCAGCAGCTGTACCCGGACAGCCGCACCGGCACCTCCGCTTCTCCCTCGTTGTCGATCTACGTCGAAGGTGTCGGCACCCGCGATGACGCCGACGACGATCTGATCGGACTGGCGTTCGGCATCGGCGCCAGCGGTGTGCGTGCCAAAGTGCAGCGTGCACTGCAGGTGCTGCTGCCGGCTGCGCTGAGCGCGCTCGCGGCACGCTGGCGGCAGCCGCTGCGACGCGTGCAGCTGGATCTGTTCGGCTTCTCGCGCGGTGCAGCGGCCGCGCGTGACGTTGCCAACCAGGTGCAGGCCTGGGATGGCGCGCACTGGCGCCAGCTGCTGCAGGGCGCCGGCCTGGCGTGCACTGCGGACTTCGATCGCGCCGATCCGGTGCTGCGCTTCATCGGCCTGTTCGACACCGTGGTGGCGGTCAACGGCGGGCGTGCCGATGAACAGCCCCGCGTCGCGCTGCGGCCCGGCGTTGCCAGGCAGGTGCTGCAGCTGTGTGCGCGCGACGAGCACCGCCAGCACTATCCGCTCACCAGCGTCGCGCCGCCCTTTGCCGAGATCGCGCTGCCTGGCGCGCACGCCAACATCGGCGGCGGCTACAACCAGCTCGACGAAGGGCCCAAACTGCTCAGCCGTCCGCGCCGGCAGATGCTGCGCCGCGCGGGCGTGGCCGACTACCAGACGCCAGCGCTGGCGGTCCTGCAGGCGACCACCGCCTACGCCGAGGCACAGGCCGACGCCGAGCGCTGGCGGCAGCAGCTGGGCGTGGACGAAAAGGAAGTGTGGGTGGATGTCTGGCACCAGTGGCAGCAGCAGCGCCGCGCCGGCAGCCGCAGCGTGCTGCTGTCACCGGTGCTGTACGTGACGGCCGCCGTGGTACTGCGGCGGCGCATCGACTGGCGCTACCAGCTGATCGCGCTCCAGGTGATGCAGCAGCATGCCATCGATGCCGGCGTGACCTGGCGCGCCAGCGCTGCCGGGGTTCCCGGCTGGGAACTGCCGTCGGCCCTTCAACCGATCGCACGGCGGCTGGTGGCCGGCCAGGCGTTGACCCAGCCCCAGGAGGCACTGTTGCGGCGCCGCTACCTGATGCAGTCGGCGCACTGGAATTTCGACGCGCTGGGCGACACCGCCCTGACCTATGCCGCCGACGCCGGTGTCAGCGAGCTGCCGTATCGGCCCGGCCCCGGCCTGTTCTACATCAACCGGCCCACCGTGGATGGCAAGCGCGTGGTGCTGCCCAACGCATGAAAAAGGGGACGGAGGGAATTAAGTCGTTTGTGCCACAAACGACTTAATTCCCTCCGTCCCCTTTTCTTCAACCGGCCTGTTCGACCAGGTTGGCCAGCTCATCGGCGTCGAAGCCGGCCAGCAGGCGCGCTTCGATGTTGAACGGCCCGTGCAGGTAGCCGCCGGCGTATTCCACCAGCAGCGCCTTGAACCGTGCACGCGGTTCAACGCCGGCGCGGTCGCAGTACCAGCGGTACCAGCGCGAACCGGCGGCAACATGCGCCACTTCCTCGCGCAGGATCACTTCCAGTACGTCGGCGGTTTCGCCATCACCGACGTTGCGCAGCTTCTCGATCATGCCCGGGGTGACGTCCAGGCCGCGCGCTTCCAGCACGCGCGGGACCAGCGCCATGCGCGCCAGGCCGTCATGCGCGGTCTTTTCGCACATTTCCCACAGGCCGTTGTGCGCGGGGAAATCAGCGTAGTCGTGGCCGTGCGCCTGCAGGCGCTCGCGCAGCAGCATGAAGTGCCGTGATTCGTCGTCGGCACAGCTGACCCAGTCGGCATGGAACGCCGCTGGCAGACCGCGGAAGCGGTACACCGCGTCCCAGGCCAGGTCGATCGCATTGAGTTCGATGTGGGCGATGGCGTGGATGAAGGCCGCTCGCCCTTCCACGCCGCCCAGTCCACGCCGCGGCACGTCGCGCGGATGCACCAGCACCAGCTGCGCCGGCCGGCCGGGCATGCGGATCGGTTCCGGCGGCGGCGCATCGGCGGCCACCTTCAGGCGGCCGGCACGGAACGCGGCGGCATAGGCCTGGGTCAGCGCGACCTTGCGCAGCGGGTCGGCCTCGGCCAGGCACTGCTGCGCCGCGCGCAGCAGGTCACCTCCGGCATCGGGCACCGCGACCACGCCTGGACCTCAGGCGCGGCGCTTGTGCTTGGCATCGTCCGAACGCAGCTGCTGGATGCGCTCGAAGTAGCCTGGCTCGATACCGGTCGGGTAGTGGCCGTTGAAGCAGGACGAATCGAAACTGCGCAGCGCCGGGTTGCCCTCGCTCACCGCCGCTTCCATGTCCTCGATGTCCTGGTAGATCAGCCAGTCGCACCCCAGGTGGGCTTCGATCTCTTCCACGCTGCGGTTGTGCGCGACCAGCTCTTCAGCCGCCGGCATGTCGATGCCGTAGATGTTGGGATAGCGCACCGGCGGTGCCGCGCTGGCCAGATAGACCTTGCGCGCGCCGGCATCACGGGCCATCTGCACGATCTGCTGGCTGGTGGTGCCACGCACGATCGAGTCGTCCACCAGCAGCACCACGCGGTTGCGGAACTCCAGGTGGATCGGGTTGAGCTTGCGGCGCACCGACTTCACGCGTTCCCCCTGCCCCGGCATGATGAAGGTGCGGCCGATGTAGCGGTTCTTGATGAAGCCTTCGCGGTACTTCACCCCGAGCACGTTGGAAATCTCCAGCGCGGCGTCGCGCGAGGTATCCGGGATCGGGATGATGGTGTCGATGTCGTGGTCCGGGCGCAGGCGCAGGATCTTCTCGCCGAGCTTGATGCCCATGCGCATGCGCGCCTTGTGCACCGAGACGTTGTCGATCATCGAGTCCGGGCGCGCGAAGTACACGTACTCGAAGATGCACGGAGTGTGCTCGACCGGCTCGGCGCAGATCTCCGAGAACAGCTCGCCGCGTGCAGTGATCACCAGCGCTTCGCCCGGCTGCACGTCACGCACGCGCTGGAAGCCCAGCACGTCCAGCGCGGCCGACTCGGACGCCACGATGTACTCGTCGCCCTCGACATGGCTGCGCTTGCCCAGCACCAGCGGACGGATGCCATGCGGGTCGCGGAAGGCGACCAGGCCCAGGCCCAGCACCACGCTGACCACCGCATAGCCGCCCTTGCAGCGCCGATGCACGCCGGCCACCGCGCGGATCGCGGCTTCCGGGCTGAGCTGGCGCTGCTGCTCCAGTTCGTAGGCGAACACGTTCAGCAGCACTTCGCTGTCCGAATCGGTGTTGACGTTGCGGCGGTCCTGTTCGAACACCTGCTGGCGCAGCGCCTCGGTGTTGATCAGGTTGCCGTTGTGGGCCAGCGCGATGCCGTACGGCGAATTGACGTAGAACGGCTGTGCCTCGTCCATGCCTTCCGAGCCCGCGGTCGGGTAACGCACGTGGGCGATGCCGACGCTGCCTTCCAGGGTGGACATGGTGCGGGCGTCGAACACATCGCGGACCAGCCCGGTGGCCTTCTGCACGCGCAGGCGGCTGCCACTGGCGGTGGCGATGCCCGCCGCGTCCTGGCCGCGGTGCTGGAGAACGGTCAAGCCGTCATACAACTGCCCGGCGACGTTCTGGTTGCCGACGATTCCGACGATGCCACACATGGTGCGAGGTCTCCGCTGGGTTGTGCCCAGTTACAAGGAAGGTGGCCGTACCTGGCCGCGGTGGTCGCCGCGCCTGCGGTCGACGTTGGCCGGATCGCCCGGCTCGATACTGTCCGGCAGTGCTGGGGCGTCCGGGCGCACTTCGGCCGGATCGTATGCATCGCCCTGTTCCGCTTTCGCGGGCCGCAGCCATCCGCCGCCCGCCACTACCTGGTTGAGGATGCCATTATCGCCTGCCTCGCCCGGCTTTCCCAACCCGGCGCCCGCGTTCTTCCCCAACTCCATCAGTGCAGATGGGGACAGCATGTCGGTGGGCAAGGCCTTGGGCAGCATATCGGCGCCGGGCACCTGCCAGTGCGGCAGCTTGCCGTTCATCCAAGCCACGGCCGGATTCAGCACCGGGCGTACCGCCGAACGCTTCCAGGACGGCTCGGCGGTCAGCGGCGTGAAACCCGCCAGCAATACCAGGATCGCCGCGATCAGGCCGCCGCGCACGGCGCCCAGCACGCCGCCCAGCAGGCGGTCCAGGCTGGTCAGCATGCTGCGGTGGATCATCGCCTTGATGACCATGCCGATCACCGCGACCACGATCATCACGCCGATGCCCACGCCCAGGTAGCCGCCGACGAAGTGCTCGCCGCCGGGCGCGGCCGGGGCCGCCCACCAGCGCGCGGCGTCGTTGCCGAAGGCGAAGGCCGCCCATGCGGCCAGCAGCCACGACAGCGTGCCGATGACGATGCCAACAAAGCCGCGCAGCATCCCCAACAGGGTCGAGGCGGCGATCACGATGAGCAGCACCACGTCGATCATGGCGCCCCGCTCCTTCGGCGGCGCTGGCAACGGGCCTGCGCGTCGGTCATGGGTGCGGTCGGACCATGCCGGCGACGCCGACCTTGGCAGCGACCTGCGCCTTCAGCTGTTCGGCATCCGCGCGGTTGGCCACCGGACCCACGCGGACGCGATGCAGGGTGCCCTTTTCGGTGCGCACCTGCTCGACGAACGCACTGAAGCCGGCGGCACGGACCTTGTCGCGCAGCGCAGCGGCATCGCTGGCCTGGCCGAATGCGCCCAGCTGCACGGCGAAGCCGACGCCACTGGCCGCCGGTGCGGCCGGCGTGGCCGGCGCCGTGGCCGGCTTGCTGGCGGTGGCCTCCGGCTTCGCTTCCGGCTTGGCCTCAGGCTTCGGGGCCTCAGGCTTCGGCGCCGGCTTGGCCGGCTCCGGCTTGGTGGCCGGAGGCGTGGCCACGGTCGCCGTGCTCGGCGGCAGGCTTTCGCTGCGCACCGGGTTGCTGGTGGCCGACGGGCTGGTCGCTGCGGCCGGTGTGCTGGCCGCCGGTGCCGGTGTGGCAGCGACCGCGGCACTGTTGCCTGCGGCCGCATCCAGCGTGATGACTTCGGCCTTCACGTCGGCGCGGATCTTCACTGCCTGCAGGCGGGCGGCCTCGGCCTGGGCACGGTCGGCATACGGCCCGACGCGCACGCGCCACGCCTGGCGCCCGCTGATGGTGGTCGCTTCTGCGAAGCCCGGCAGCTGCGAGCGCTGCAGGTAGGCGATCACCGCATCGGCGTCGGCCTTGCTGCCGTATGCGCCAAAGGTGACCGCGAAGTTGCCCGCGGCAACGGCCGGGGAGGTGTCCACGGTCGGCGGCGTGGCCGGCGCGGCCGCTTCCTGCAGTGGCTTGGCCTGCCCGGTCTGCAGCCCGGTGGCGCCACCGGCCGGGGCGACCAGCGGCAGCTCGCGGGTCTCGAACTGGCCATCGGCCGGCGCATCCGGCGCGGCGATCGGCACCGAGGCCACGCCACTGTCCGGTGCCGGACCCTTGACCAGCATCGGCAGGAAAATCACGGCCAGCGCCACCAGCACGATGGCACCAATCAGACGCTGTTTCAGAGGCGTATCCACGTGAGGCAGGCAACGGTCCGGAGATTGCCGTCGATTATACGGGTGCCGGACCGGCCGGCGTCGGCATTGGCTGAACGCGGATCAGGCGGCGCCCTGCAGCCAGCGCAGCGCGGCCGCAGCGGTATGGAACGAGCCGAAGACCAGGACGCGGTCGCCGCGCCCGGCCTCGGCCAGGACCTGGGCCAGTGCCTGTTCGACGGAACCGGCCAGCTGCGCACCGGCGGCTGCGGTGCCGGCCAGGCGCGCCTGCAGCTGCGCCGCGCTCTGCCCACGCGGGCCGTCCAGGCCGGCCAACGTCCACGCGCCCACGACGTCCTGCAGCGCCTGCACCACGCCCGCCGCGTCCTTGTCCTGCAGCGCGGCGTACACCGCCAGCGTGCGCCCGGCCGACACATCGGCCTTCAATGCGCGTGCCAGCTGACCGGCGGCCTGCGGGTTGTGGCCGACATCGACGCGGATCTGCACACCGTCGCGCTCGAACGCCTGCAGGCGGCCGGAGATCCGCGCCGCCGCTATACCGGCCGCCCACGCCGCACGCGGCACCGGCTTGTCCAGCGCGCGCAGCGCGGCGATGGCGGCACCGGCGTTGGCCAGCTGGATCGGGCCGGCCAGGGCCGGGGTCGGCAGTTCCATGCGCAGGCCGACATCGCGCCAGCGCCAGCGCTGGGCATCGATCGGCTCGTAGAAGTAATCGCTGCCGCCGCGGATCGCATTGGCGCCGACCAGGTAGGCGCGGCGCAGCACGCTCGACGGCGGGTCGGTTTCACCCAGGATCACCGGTTTCCAGCCACGGATGATGCCGGCCTTCTCGGTGCCGATCGCTTCGCGGTCCTCGCCCAGCCACTCGGCATGGTCGATGTCCACGGTGGTGATCACCGCCACGTCGGCGTCGACGATGTTGACCGCATCCAGGCGACCGCCCAGGCCCACTTCCAGCACCGCCAGGTCCAGCCCGGCGTCGGCGAACAGGTGCAGGGCGGCCAGCGTGCCGTACTCGAAATAGGTCAGCGTGGTCTGGCCACGCGCGGCCTCGACCGCATTGAACGCAGCGACCAGCGCCGCATCGTCCACGTCCTGGCCGTCGATGCGCACGCGCTCGTTGTAGCGCAGCAGGTGCGGCGAGGTGTACGCGCCGACCTTCCAGCCGGCGGCGCGTGCAATGGCTTCGATGAAGGCCACGGTCGAGCCCTTGCCGTTGGTGCCACCGACCACGATGGTGCGCTTGGCCGGCGCCCCCAGGCCCATCGTCGTGGCCACGGCGCGCACGCGCTCCAGGCCCATGTCGATGCTCGCCGGATGCTGGCGTTCAATGTAGTCCAGCCAGTCGGCCAGGGTGGTCGGGGTGTTCGTCACGGCAGCGGTTCCAGCAGAAGCAGTTGATGCAGGGGGATGGATCAGAGAGCGCGATGCTTGGCTTCGCCGAAGAATGGCGTGTGGTGGGCGCAGTCGTTCAGGCGCACCACTTCCAGGCTGTCCAGGTCGGCGCCTTCGAGCAGGTTGAGCGTGGTCGGTGCCTGGCGGAAGGTCCACAGCCGGGAAATCGGCAGCCCCAGCACCTTGCACAGGATCACGCGGTTCACCGCGTCGTGGGCGACCACCAGCAGGGTGTCGTGCTCACCAAGGCCTTCGGTGGCGCGGGCCAGGCCGCGCCAGCTGCGCTCCAGCACCAGGCGCAGCGACTCGCCGCCGGGCATCAGCACGGTATCCGGTTCCTCGCGCCACGCTTTCAGGCGTGAGGGATCCTTCTCATGGATCTCACTGGCCAGCAGCCCTTCCCATTCGCCGTGGGCGATTTCCTGCAGTTCCGGTTCGGTCTGCAGCATCCCGGCACGGGCGGCGCCGAGCGCCAGCTGCGCGGTGCGCTGCGCGCGTGACAGCGGCGAGGCGACGGCACGGGTGATGTCCACCGAGGCCAGGCGCGCGCCGAGGGCCTGGGCCTGGGCTTCGCCGATCGGCGAAAGCGGGATGTCGATCTGGCCCTGGTAGCGGCCTTCGGCGTTCCACGGCGTTTCGCCGTGGCGGGCAAGCAGGATGCGCATGCGTGCAAGGGGTCCTGGGGGAGGAAGTTCCGCGTTTCGTTCACATCCTGTGAAGTGCGCGGAACAGGGATGATACCTGTTCGGCGCGCCGGGCCGGGCCGGGCATGAAAAAACCCCGCGACGTGGGTCGCGGGGTTTCGGAATCGCGGACGGCGCGCCGGGCAGCAGATCCACGCCATGCGCGGATGCACCGCCCGGCAGTGTCTGCAGGCGTTGCCGGCCAGCGACCGGCACTACCTCACTTGGCCAGGTTCAGTTCCTTCAACAGCTGCGGCGCCGGCGCCACTTCCTGCATGATCCACTGCATGTAGCGGCTGTCGACGGCGATCATGCGGGTCATCACCGGGTCGAATACCCAGTTGGAGCTGACCGATTCCCAGTTGCCATCGAAGGCCAGGCCGACCAGCTTGCCGTTGGCATCCAGCACCGGCGAACCCGAGTTGCCGCCGGTGATGTCCAGGTTGGACAGGAAGTTCACCGGCACCGAACCAATGCGCTTGTCTTCCAGGCCGCCGTAACGCTTGGCCTTGACCGCATCGAGCAGCGCCTTCGGCGAATCGAACGGATCTTCACCGGTTTCCTTCGCTGCCACGCCTTCCAGGGTGGTGAACGGGGTGTACTTCACGCCGTCCTTGCCATACCCCATGACGTTGCCGAAGGTGATGCGCAGCGACAGGTTGGCGTCCGGGTAGACGAATTCACCCTGGCTCTTCTTGTAGTCGGCCACGGCCTGCAGGTACAGCGGGCGCGCGGTCAGCGACTCGCCTTCGCGGATCTTCTTCTGCTCTTCCTGCTTCAGCAGTGCCGGCATGACAGCCACGGCGTACTGGATGGCCGGATCGCTGCTGGCTTCAAACGCGGCACGGTCGGCCTTGAACCACTTCAGGCGTGCATCCAGGCTGCCCAGCTCGGTGCCCGACAGCTTGGCCACCAGCGACTTCACCGCAGCGGCATCGCTGCCGGCCAGCCACTTGTTCAGCACTTCATTGTCGCGCTGCGCGGCCGGCAGGGCCACGTACTGCTCCAGCCAGTAGGCCTGCAGCTGCTGGTCCATCTTCGCCACGTAGCGGCGGTCCATCTGCTTCAGGCCGCCTTCGATGGTGGTCAGGTCACGTTCCTGGTAACCGGCTTCGCGTTCGGCATCGGGCTTGCTGCGCTCGATCGACAGGCGGTACAGGGTGATCGCTGCGCCCACGGCCGAGGTATTGTTGAACTGGCCGACGAACAGGTCACGCTCGCGGGTGGCCTTGCTGGTGTCCAGGTGCTTGACCAGCTGCGCGTGTGCGGCCAGCGCCGGCTTGCCGGCCGCGCCCTGCTTCTTCAGCCATGCCAGCACGGCGGCTTCCTCGGCCTGCTTCTGGCCAGCGGCGTCGATGCGCTTGAAGCCTTCCAGCTGGCCCAGGTAGTTCTTGGCCACGTTGTTCATGCTGGCGGCAGTGGCGGCGTACTTCACCTTGACGTCGGCGTCGGCCTTGCCGGCGTCGGCGATCATCTTCAGCACCGCGTTGTAGTGCTTGGCGATGGTCGGGTAGGTGAAACTGGCGGTCTCGTTGAACTCGCCGGCCAGTGCGTAGCGGTTGGTGCGGCCCGGGTAGCCGGCCACCATCACGAAGTCGTCGGCGCCCAGCGGCTGGTCGGCGAACTTCAGGAAGTGCTTGGGCTGGTACGGCACGTTGTCGGCGGCGAAGGCGGCCGGCTTGCCGTCCTTGCCGACGTAGGCGCGGTAGAACGAGAAATCGCCGGTGTGGCGTGGCCACATCCAGTTGTCGACGTCGCCGCCGAACTTGCCGACGCTGCCCGGGGGCGCATAGACCAGGCGCACGTCCTTGATTTCCATGTTGCGGAACAGGCGGTAGGTGTTGCCGCCGGAGAAGCTGTACAGGCGGCAGCGGAAACCGGCATCGGCTTCACAGGCGGCAACCTGGGCCTTGTCGAAGGCGTCCAGCGCGCGGCTGCGGGCCAGCGGGTCGTTGCCGGCAGCGGCGATGGCGGCCTTGGCCTGGGCGGTGACGTCGGTGATCTGGTCGAGCACGAACACGCGGGCGTTCGGGCCGGCGCTCAGTTCGTCCTTCAGGGTCGGCGCATTGAAGCCGTCCTTGATCAGGTTCTTCTGCGCGGTCGAATTCAGCTGGATGGCGCCATACGCGCAATGGTGGTTGGTGACCACCAGGCCCTGCGGCGAGACGAAGCTGGCGGTGCAGCCGCCGAGGGCGACGACCGCGCCCATCGGGTCGCCGGTCAGGTTGGACAGCTGTTCCGGGGACAGCTTCAGGCCGGCCTTCTGCAGCGGGCCGGCGATTTCCGGCAGCTGCTGCGGCACCCACATGCCTTCAGCGGCATGGGCGACCTGGGCCAGGCCGAGGCTGGCGACGATGGAAAATGCAAGCAGGTTCGAGCGCATGGAGCGGCCCCTGGTAGTGGAACCCTCGATTGTAGCCCGCCGCCCTGCCCCGGCCCGAACCCCGGAAGTCATGGGCCTGCTTCTTGCTCTGCCATGCGCACGTCGGCCGCGCACATGGAATCGTCCTGAGGGGGCGTGGCCACCCTGGCCGGGACCGTTGGCGCCATGGATGGCGCCATCGAGCACCATGGATGGGCTTTTGCGTGTCCCGGCCAGGGTGACCACGCCCCCTCCCCCGGAATCAAGGAGGCGCTGCTGTTTGCAGTACGTTCGAAACGCCCGCCGGCGCACGCCTTTCGTTCCGCCAAAGCACCCGCAGCGCAACATGGGAATTCCGTCCGGCACCCTATAATCCGCGCTTTCCCCCTGATGAGTTCCACCCCGATGGCGCAGCAAACGATGAAGGCCCTGGTCAAGCGCGAAGCAGCCAAGGGCATCTGGCTGGAAGAAGTTCCGGTGCCGACCCCCGGCCCGAACGAGGTCCTGATCAAGCTGGAGAAGACCGCGATCTGCGGTACCGACCTGCACATCTACCTGTGGGACGAATGGAGCCAGCGCACCATCAAGCCGGGCCTGACCATCGGCCACGAGTTCGTCGGCCGCATCGCCGCGCTCGGCTCGGCAGTGACCGGTTATGAGATCGGCCAGCGCGTTTCGGCCGAAGGCCACATCGTGTGCGGCCATTGCCGCAACTGCCGTGGTGGCCGCCCGCACCTGTGCCCGAACACCGTCGGCATCGGTGTCAACGTCAATGGCGCCTTCGCCGAATACATGGTGATGCCGGCCAGCAACCTGTGGCCGATCCCGGACCAGATCCCGTCGGAGCTGGCCGCGTTCTTCGACCCGTATGGCAACGCCGCACACTGCGCACTGGAATTCGACGTGATCGGTGAAGACGTGCTGATCACCGGCGCCGGCCCGATCGGCATCATTGCCGCCGGCATCTGCAAGCACATCGGTGCGCGCAACGTGGTGGTGACCGACGTCAACGATTTCCGCCTGAAGCTGGCCGCCGACATGGGCGCCACCCGCGTGGTCAACGTCGCCAACCAGTCGCTGAAGGACGTGATGAAGGAGCTGCACATGGAGGGCTTCGACGTGGGCCTGGAAATGAGCGGCAACCCGCGTGCGTTCAACGACATGCTCGACTGCATGTACCACGGCGGCAAGATCGCCATGCTCGGCATCATGCCCAAGGGCGCCGGCTGCGACTGGGACAAGATCATCTTCAAGGGCCTGACCGTGCAGGGTATCTACGGCCGCAAGATGTACGAGACCTGGTACAAGATGACCCAGCTGGTGCTGTCCGGTTTCCCGCTCGGCAAGGTGATGACCCACCAGCTGTCGATCGACGAGTTCCAGAAGGGCTTCGACCTGATGGAAGAAGGCAAGGCCGGCAAGGTCGTGCTCAGCTGGAATTGATCCTCGGTTCCGCGCACGAATGGTGGGTGCCGAGCTTGCTCGGCACACCATGAAATTGAAAAAGGCGCCCGATGGGCGCCTTTTTCTGGTGTTGCCGGCCAGCGGCCGGCACTACCGGTAACGCCTGCGGCGTTACTTGCCGACGGCCACGGTCAGCAGCACGCGGCTGTGCGCCAGCTTGCCCGAGTTTTCGCGCCCGTTGCTGTCGGTGCCGTAGTAGCCGAGGCCGACATTGAACAGGCCGAACTGGCGGCTGACGCCGACGTTCCAGTCGGTGTAGTCCTTGGCCAGGCCCTTCTCGAAGCTGCTGCGGCCGACGTTGGCACTGAGGGTGAACTCCTGCGGCAGGCCCCACTGGCCGCCGACGCCGTAGTACCAGCCATCGGTGCCGCTGTTCCACTGGTCGTTGGTGTAGGCCACGGTCAGCTTGTAGGTCTCGTCCAGCGTGGTGGTGGTGATCAGCTCGTTGTAGTTCAGGTCGCTGGCACCCAGGTAGGTGTAGCGGTTCAGCAGCACGTCGAAGTTGACGCGCGGAGTGACGTCCACGCCGTAACCGATCTGGTAGTCGATCTCGGTGCTCGGGTCGCCCGGACCGAAGTCCACGCCCGAACCCCAGACACCGGCATACAGGCCGACCGGCGAGGTGTAGGTGAAGCCCGCCTGCAGGGTCGGCTTCTCGTCGGTCTGCGACACACCACGGAACAGGTAGTCCGACACCGCAGTGACGTTACAGCTGTACGGCGATTCGGTCTCCTGGGCACTGGCCGCGAACGGCGCAAGGGTCAGGGCGGCGGCAATGGCGAGGCAGGCATGGGCGTGCTTCATGAGCGTCTCCGGGGGCGGGGGGCGGGAAGGGGGCAGCAGTGAAGCCGATGCCAGACAGGCACGGTTCACGAATATTTAACCATTTGTTACTGCATTGCAACATGTGCCTGCCATGGCGGTGCCCTGCCCGCCGCGGTCGGCGAACCTCGTTGCCCGGTAGAATCGGCGGTTTCCCGTGCAGAGCCGTGCCCACGCCATGACCGACGCCTCCTCCGCCCTGACCCGCCACTATGCCGAGGAACTGGACGCCATCCGCGCCCAGGGCCTGTTCAAGTCCGAGCGGATCATCACCAGCCCGCAGTCGGCCGAGATCACCCTCGATGACGGCCGCCAGGTGCTGAACTTCTGTGCCAACAACTACCTGGGCCTGGCCGACCACCCGGACCTGATCCAGGCCGCCAAGGACGCGCTGGACACCCATGGCTTCGGCATGGCGTCAGTGCGCTTCATCTGCGGCACCCAGGACCTGCACAAGCAGCTGGAAAAGCAGATCGCCGACTTCTTCGGCAAGCAGGACACCATCCTGTACGCGGCCTGCTTCGATGCCAACGGCGGCCTGTTCGAGCCGCTGCTCGGCGAGAACGACGCCATCATTTCCGATGCACTCAACCATGCGTCGATCATCGACGGCGTGCGCCTGTGCAAGGCCAAGCGCTTCCGCTACGCCAACTGCGACATGGCCGACCTGGAAGCCCAGCTGCAGGCCGCCGATGCCGCCGGCTGCAAGACCAAGCTGATCACCACCGACGGCGTGTTCTCGATGGATGGCTTCATCGCACCGCTGGACGAGATCACCGCGCTGGCGAAGAAGTACAACGCGCTGGTGCACATCGACGAATGCCATGCCACCGGCTTCCTCGGTGCCACCGGTCGTGGCTCGGCCGAAGTGAAGGGCGTGCTGGACAGGATCGACATCATCACCGGCACCCTGGGCAAGGCCATGGGCGGCGCACTGGGCGGCTTCACCTGCGCCAGTGCCGAGGTGATCGAACTGCTGCGCCAGCGCTCGCGCCCGTACCTGTTCTCCAACTCGCTGCCGCCGCACGTGGTGGCTGCCGGCATCAAGGCGTTCGAAATGCTGGCGGCCGCCGACGACCTGCGCAGCACGCTGGCCGACAACACCGCCTACTTCCGCGAGAAGATGACCGCCGCCGGCTTCGACGTGAAGCCGGGCGTGCATCCGATCAGCCCGGTCATGCTGTACGACGCACCGCTGGCGCAGAAGTTCGCCGAGCGCCTGCTCGAGGAAGGCATCTACGCGATCGGCTTCTTCTTCCCGGTGGTGCCCAAGGGACAGGCCCGCATCCGGACCCAGATCAGCGCCGCGCACAGCCGCGAGCACCTGGATCGCGCGATCGATGCGTTCACCCGCATTGGTGTCGAGCTGGGCGTGATCAAGGGCTGATCACGCCGGGGCCGGGTCTCTTTCCACAGGAAAGGGCCCTGGCCCCATCACCCCACCCCAGGCGTCACTTCTTTTTCTTCTTGCCCTTCGGCTCGTCCTTGCTGGCCACCACCACCGGCTTGGCGGCGGCGTCCTGGCCGTTGCCCTTGGCGACGCGGATGCCGTTGGCCTTCATCCAGGCATCGAACTCATCGGCGGTCATCTTCTTGTCGCCGTTGCTCATCAGGAAGCGGTAGCTGCCGCGACCATCCAGCTCCGGGGTCTTCACTTCCACCACCGGGGTTTCGGCCGGCGTTTCCGCCTTGGCCACCTTCTTGTGGCCGCCACAGGCGGTCAGCAGCAGCATCGGCAGCAGCAGGCCTGCGCAGCGCAGGGTTTGATTGAGGGTCGGGTGGTACATGGGCAGGCTCCGTTCGGGAAATTCAGCAACCAGGCGCCCCCTACGCCTGGAACGGTGGCCGGCAACTGCCGGCCGCGGGCGGTGATCAGCCCGGTGCAGCGGCCCCCAGCCGCTGCTGGTCGCTGACCTCCAGCACCCGCCACTGGCCCTTGCCGAGATCGCCGAGCAGCAGCCCACCGATCGCGACCCGGACCAGGCGCAGCACCTGCAGGTCGAAAGCCGCCAACAGGCGGCGGATATGGCGGTTGCGGCCCTCGTCGAGGACCACTTCCAGCCATGCGGTCTTGTCGCCACGGCGCAGCACGTGCACGGCGCGGGCAGCGAGGAACTCGCCCTCGTCCTCCACCCCGGCCTGCAATGCCGCCAGGGTGGCGGCATCGGGCAGGCCATCCACCTGCACGTGGTAGGTCTTGTCCGGCCCGGTCTGCGGGTCGGTCAGGCGCGCGGCCCACTGCGGATCGTTGCTGAACAGCAGCAACCCTTCGCTGGCCTTGTCCAGGCGCCCGACCGGTGCAATCCAGGGCAGGCCGGCGCCATCAAAACAGCGGTACACCGTGTCACGGCCACGCTCGTCCTGCGCCGTGGTCACGACCCCGCGCGGCTTGTTGAGCATCAGGTACAGGCGCTGCGGCGCAGCCATCGGCTGGCCATCGACCTCGATCGGCGGCGCAGGCTGTCCGATCGGGAACTCGGGATCACGCACGACGCGGCCGGACACGCGCACCCGGCCTTCGGCGATCCAGCGCGCGGCCTCGCTGCGCGAGCACACGCCGGCCTTGGACAGCACGCGCGCCAGGCCATGACGCGCACCGCTGGAGACGTTCGGCGCCGCACGCCCACGCGGTGCGTGGGAGCGGGCGGCGGGGGTGGCAGGTGGGCGGCGCGTGCGCAAGCCTCTGCTCCCCGCGGCGCTTACTTCTTGTCGACCGGCTTGGTCTCAGCCGGTGCTTCGGCCGCAGCCGGAGTGGCGGCCGGGGCCGGGCGCGCCTTGACCACGCGCACACCGCGCGCCTTCATCCAGGCGTCGAATTCTTCGGCGGTCATGCGCTTGCCGTTCTGGCTCATGTCGAAGCGCCACGGCGTATTGTCGAACTCGGTCTGCGGCTTGTAGGCCGCCGGATCGTTCGGCTTCACCGCCGGCGCGCTCGGGATGGCCTTGGCGATGTTCTGGCAGCCATCGATGCGCAGGCGCTGAAGCACCTGGTCCAGCGACTGCGACGGATCGTAGTTGCTGCTCAGCACGCCGGCCGGCATGCCCAGCTGGTTGCCACGGATGTACAGCTCGTCGGCCACCGGCGCGATGGTCGTGGCCGGCAACGGCAGCGGCGAGGCGCTGGTGTTGACCGAGCAATCAACCGCGGCGTGGGCGGCGGGAACCAGGGCCAGCGCCAGAACGGCGGCCGATGCAGAGCGCAGCATGAGGGGCATCCACGGAAGGAAGTGACGCGGCGAGTTTAGCAATGCCGCGTCAGCTTTCAAGCGCCACTTTCAATGAATACGGCAACTCATTGGATTTACGGGCAAAATCCCGACGAACGGCGATTCCCCCGCCCCCCAGGCCGGTTTCCCGGCGGCAGAAACAACAAGACCCGGCCGAAGCCGGGTCCTGCTGTGTCCTACTGGCAGAGCGTCAGAACTTAGTTCTGGACGTTCAGCTCGGTACGACGGTTCTTGGCGCGACCTTCCGGGTTGTCCGAACCATCCGGGTTGGTGTTCGGAGCAATCGGACGGCTCTCGCCGTAGCCGATCGGGCCGACCAGGCGACCGGCGTCGACGCCGTTCTTGGTCAGGTAGTTGTACACGGCGGTGGCGCGACGCTCCGACAGCTTCTGGTTGTAAGCGTCGGTACCCTTCGAGTCGGTGTGACCGGCAACTTCAACGCGCAGATCCGGGTAACGCTTCAGGATCTCGGTGGCTTCGCTCAGGATCGCCACGGCGTCCGGACGCAGGTTCGACTTGTCGAAGTCGAAGTTGACGCCCTTCAGGTCGATGGAGACCGGAACCGGGCAACCGTCCGGACCGATGGTCTGACCCGGCTGCGAGTTCGGGCACTTGTCGTCGCAGTTGTTGACGCCGTCACCGTCGTCATCCAGGTCGGCGCAGCTCGGGGCAACCGGAGCCGGAGCCGGAGCAGCCGCGACCGGAGCCGGGCCCAGCGGGATCACGACGCCGACCGAAGCCAGCACGTCGCCGAACCAGCTTTCGTCGCGTGCAGCGACGCTCTGGTCGTCGAAGTCAGCGCGGTAGGCCACTTCGGCGCGGACAGCCACGCGCTTCTCAAAGGTGGTCTGCAGGCCGACGCCCAGCTTGGCGGCCAGGTTGCCGTCCTTACGCTGGCGCGGACCGTTGTTGTCGATCGCAGCGTACTCTTCTTCCGACTTCTGGTAGCCCAGGCCACCGACGATGTACGGGTTCCAGCCGCGGCCTTCCTTGATGAAGTGGCGACGCAGGTCCAGCGAGACGCCGTACTGCGACCAGTTCAGGTCCTGGTTGCTGTCGAAGTTCGGGTTCTGGTAGTTCAGCTCACCGTCCAGCGACCAGTTCGGGCTGATGAACTTACCCAGGCCCAGGGTCACGAACGGAGCGTCATTGGTCAGACGGTCGCTGTCCTGGAAGTTGAAGCCGGCCGAACCGGTCAGGTACCAGCGGTCATCGAACTCCTGCGCCGAAGCTGCCTGGGCGAAAGCCAGGCCGCCCAGCAGCGCGGCAGTAAGGATCTTCTTGTTCATTGAGTACAGCTCCTATTTCGGGGGTATGAAACCGGTAGAGGCATGGGCCAGCACTAGTGCATCGATGTACGACAGCCGATTCAGCACGCCACCGCCGCGAACATTATGCTCAGGCGGGTGAAGGCCATGTTAACAGTCCCGTAACATGTGAAGTGTTGCGCCCGACCGGCCACCGGTCCGACGTTGAAACCCTATACAGGATGATGAAAATCCGCAAGACCCACGCACTGCAAGGGTTTGACGGGGTTTAAGTGTCGAATGCGACATATTGCGCAACGCGCCGCATCACACGGTTCAGCGCGTTTGCGGAAACGTGAGGAACCTTATGATGGGGTCACGAACCCAGCCGGAGCCGTGATGAAAGCCGTCGCCCTGAGTCGTGAATACGCCCCTGCCCTGCGTGATGTCCTGCTGCCGCCGCCGCTGCCTCCACGCGGCCGGGACCTGCTGGTCCGGATCGAAGCGGTCTCGGTCAACCCGGTCGACGCCAAGCAGCGGGCCGCCACCGATCCGGCAGCGCTGGAGACGCCGCGGGTGCTCGGCTGGGACGCCGCCGGCGTCGTTGAAGCCATCGGCGATGAGGCCAGCCTGTTTGCCTCCGGCGACGAGGTCTACTTCGCCGGCGACGTCACCCGCCCGGGCTGCAATGCGCAGTACCAATGGGTGGACGAACGGCTGGTCGCCCGCAAGCCGACCACGCTCGATTTCGCCGAAGCCGCCGCGCTGCCCCTGACCACGCTGACCGCGTGGGAGCTGCTGTTCCAGCGCATGCCCCTGCATCTGGACGACCGCCGCCATGGTGGCCAGCACCTGCTGGTGATCGGCGGTGCGGGCGGCGTGGGCTCGATGGCGATCCAGCTCGCCCGCCACGCCGGTTTCGAGGTGATCACCACCGCCTCGCGCGAGGCCTCGATCGAGTGGTGCCGGCAGATGGGGGCCACGCACGTGATCGACCATCGGCAGCCACTGCAACCCCAGTTGCAGGCGCTGGGCATCGCTGCGGTGCAGGTTGCGCTCAACCTGGCCGACACCGACCACTACTGGGACGAGCTGGGCCAGCTGCTGGCACCGCAGGGTCATGTCGGACTGATCGTGGAGCCGCGTGGCGCGCTGCGCATCGGCGATCCGTACAAGGCCAAGTGCATTGGCATCCACTGGGAATTCATGTTCGCGCGCTCGCGCTTTGCCACCGCCGACCGTATCGAACAGCACCGCATCCTCAGCCGCGCCGCCAGCATGATCGATGCCGGCCAGCTGCGCGGCACGCTCAGTGAGACGCTGGGCACGATCAACGCAGCCAACCTGGACATCGCGCATCAGCGCCTGGCCAGCGGGCACACGGTGGGCAAGCTGGCGCTGGTCGGCTGGGACGACTGACGCGGTGATGTAAAGCCGGGCCCACGCTCGGCTGCTGTGCCTGCCGCCACCCGCAGAGCACGGGCTCGGACCTGCACAACCGCCCGCATGCAGGTTCGGCGCCGCCTGTAGCGCCGGATTGGCTTGAATCTGTATCTATGGCATCAAGGAAATCAGGGATACGGTGGAAACAGATTCCCCCTCCCCCGAGCCCGCCATGCCCACCGCCCTGCCCCTGCGCCTGTTGCAACTGATCACTGGCCTGTTCCTGTACGGCTTCGGTGCTTCGCTGATGATCCGTGCCGCGATCGGCGTGGCGCCCTGGGATGTCCTGTCGCAGGGCATCGCTGCGCAGACCCCACTGTCGTTCGGCCTGGCGACCAACGTGATCGGCGCGCTGGTGCTGCTGCTGTGGTGGCCGCTGCGCCAGAAGCCGGGCGTGGGCACCGTGCTCAACGTGATGCTGATCGGTCCCTCGGCGCAGTTCGGGCTGTGGCTGCTGCCGCCGGCCGTCGGCCTTGGCTGGCAGCTGGCGATGTTCTGCGCGGGCATGCTGCTGGTGGCCCTGGCCACCGGCCTGTACATCGGCGCCCGCCTCGGCCCGGGTCCACGCGATGGCCTGATGACCGGCCTGCATGCCCGCACCGGCTGGCCGATCTGGAAGGTGCGCAGTTTGATCGAAGGCAGCGTCCTGCTGCTGGGCTGGTGGCTGGGCGGCAACGTCGGCCTCGGCACCCTCGCCTTCGCCCTGCTGATCGGCCCGCTGTGCGGGGTGACCCTGGGCTGGTTCGGGATCGGTCGCCCCGCTCCAGTCGTGCCGGCCGCTGCCCGGCAACCGCAATCACCCTGAGCTGCCCCGTACCCGGCCAGCGGCCGGCACGACCGCCCCGGAGTTCGGGGGCGCCGTCATCGGCGCCATCCAGCAACCCTTGCCCCGGCCGCCGTTTCGCGGCACGCTTCGCGCTTCCGTACGCAAGCGTATCGACCATGTCGCCAGCCAACGAAAGCGCCTATCCCCATCTGTTCGCCCCGCTGGACCTGGGCTTCACCCAGTTGCGCAACCGCGTATTGATGGGCTCGATGCACACCGGCCTGGAGGATCGCGCCCGCGACTTCCCGCGGCTGGCGGCCTACTTCGCCGAACGCGCCGAGGGCGGCGTCGGCCTGATCGTCACCGGCGGCTTCGCACCGAACGTGGTCGGCTGGCTGAAGCCGTTCGGCGGCAAGCTGTCCTGGCCCTGGGAAGTGCGGCCGCACCGCCAACTGACCGCCGCCGCGCACCAGCATGGCGCGAAGATCTGCCTGCAGCTGCTGCATGCCGGCCGCTATGCCTACCACCCCTTGTCGGTGGCACCGTCGAAGCTGAAGGCACCGATCAACCCGTTCACCCCGCGCGCGCTGTCGGCCAGCGGCGTCGAGCGCCACATCGCCGACTACGCGCGCAGCGCGAAGCTGGCCCGCGAGGCCGGCTACGACGGCGTGGAAGTGATGGGCTCGGAGGGCTATCTCATCAATGAGTTCATCGCACCGCGCACCAACAAGCGCACCGATGCCTGGGGCGGCGACGCGCGCCAGCGCATACGCTTCGCGGTCGAGATCGTGCGCCGCATCCGCGAAGCCTGTGGCCCGGACTTCATCATCATCTACCGCCTGTCGCTGGTCGACCTGGTGGAAGACGGCAGCAACTGGGAAGAGATCGTGCGACAGGCGCAGGCCATCGAGGCCGCCGGCGCGACGATCATCAATTCCGGTATCGGCTGGCACGAAGCGCGTATCCCGACGATTGCCACCTCGGTACCGCGCGCGGCCTTCGCCGGCGTCACCGCCAAGCTGAAGCCGCACGTGGCGCTGCCGCTGGTAGCGACCAACCGCATCAACATGCCCGAGGTCGCCGAACGCATCCTCGCCGATGGCGGCGCCGACATGGTGTCGCTGGCACGCCCGCTGCTGGCCGACCCGCAGTGGCCGAACAAGGCCCGCGCCGGCCGCGCCGAGGCGATCAACACCTGCATCGCCTGCAACCAGGCCTGCCTGGACCACGTGTTCGAGAACAAGCTGGCCAGCTGCCTGGTCAACCCGCGCGCCGCGCACGAGACCGAGCTGGTCTATCGCCCGGCCGCCACGCCGAAGAAGGTTGCCGTGGTCGGCGCCGGCCCGGCCGGCCTGGCCTGTGCCACCGTCGCCGCCCAGCGCGGCCACCAGGTCACCCTGTTCGATGCCAGCGACGAGATCGGTGGCCAGTTCAACGTCGCCAAGCGCATCCCCGGCAAGGAAGAGTTCCACGAGACCCTGCGCTACTTCCGCCACACGCTTCAGGAGACCGGCGTGCAGCTGCGCCTCGGCACCCGCGCGGACGCCTCCCACCTGGCCGGCTTCGACGAGGTGGTGCTGGCCACCGGCATCACGCCGCGCAGGGTCGATTTCCCCGGTGCCGACCACGCCAAGGTGGTCAGCTATCTGGACGTGCTGCTGGGCCGGGTCGAAGTGGGCGCCAGTGCGGCGATCATCGGCGCCGGCGGCATCGGCTTCGATGTCGGCGAGTTCCTCAGCCACGCCGGTGAGTCGCCCTCGCTGGACCCGCAGCGCTGGATGGCCGAATGGGGCGTGGACAGTACGTTCGAGGCCCGTGGCTCGCTGGCCCGGCCGCAGGTCGAGGCCTCGCCGCGCCGGCTGTGGCTGCTGCAGCGCAGCCCGGGCAAGCCCGGCGCACGACTGGGCAAGACCACCGGCTGGATCCACCGCGCCACGCTGAAGGCCAAGGGCGTGCGCATGCTCGGTGGCGTCGAGTACCTGGGCGTGGACGACGCGGGCCTGCGCATCCGCGTGGACGGCAGCGAACAGCTGTTGCCGGTCGACCATGTGGTGATCTGCGCCGGGCAGGAACCCAACCGCGCGCTGCAGGCCGAACTGCAGGCCGCCGGCATCAGCGCGCAACTGATCGGCGGCGCCGACGTGGCCGCAGAACTCGACGCCAAGCGCGCCATCGACCAGGGCAGCCGGGTCGCCGCCGCGCTTTGACCTGTGGATGAATGGGGGACGGAATGTGATTTCCGTCACCCCCGGCGAACCTGAATGTCAAGCCGAGCGGTTCACGATGCGTTCGGCTACGCCCCCCTACCTTGCGCCATCTTTCCGCTCACCAGCCAGTTTCCGGTGAGCCGGCGCAGCCCCCACGACCGGTACTGGTCGTTTCTTTTGGGGCTGCCCACGGGGCGGCCCCGATGGCCGCCTCCCCATGACGCCAAGTCGTACCCCGCCTTCTGTCGCCCCCGCGGCCGGAACCGGAGAGTGCGACCCATACGGAGCAAGGAGTTATATGAAACTGGCCTGGATTCTCTGGCTGTCGCAGTTGTTGCCTCAGCCGGCCGCTGATTCACTGTGTTTGAGCACCACCGTTTACCTGGAAGCCCGCGACCAGACCCTGCGCGGCCAGCAGGCCGTCGCCGAGGTTGCGCTGCGCCGCCTCGACAGCGGCCTGTGGGGTGATTCGATGTGCCAGGTGGTCACCGCACGCAAGCAGTTCGCACCGACCATCGTCTCCCCCGGCACCCAGCTGGGCAACGACGCGGCCTGGAGCGAGGCCATGAACGTGGCCTTCGACGCCGAGCGCAACTGGGCGCTGCCGGCCGGCGAGCGCCGCGAGATCGTGCCCGGTGCCAGCCACTTCGCCGCGCTGTCCATCGCCAGCCCGAACTGGCGCAATGCCTACCAGGTGGCCACCATCGGCGATCACACCTTCTATAAGGTGCAGAACCTCAAGCCGCGGCAGTCGTAACGATCCGTGCCGGCGGCAGCGTTGCCGCCTGCCGGCAGGCTCTGGGATAGTGGGCGTTTCCCGCCCGCATCACCTGGAGTTCCCATGAAGCTGTACAGCAAGCCCGGTGCCTGTTCCACCGCCGACCACATTGCCCTGCAGTGGACCGGCCAGCCGTTCGAGGTCGAACTGCTGAACAAGGACACCCTGAAGGGTCCGGAATTCCTCAAGATCAATCCGGCCGGTGCGGTGCCCGCGCTGGTCGACGGCGACTTCGTGCTGCTGCAGAACGCCGCGATCATGGGCTATATCGCCGATCGCTTCCCGCAGGCCGGCCTCGGCGGTGATGGCAGCCCGCGCCAGCGCGCCGAAGCCACCCGCTGGCTGGCGTTCGTCAATTCCGACGTGCACCCGGCCTTCTCGCCGCTGTTCGCGCCGGGCAAGTTCATTGCCGACGAAGGCCAGTACGACGCGATCCGCGCCGCCGCGCACAAGCGCCTGCGTGGCCTGTTCGAGACCGCCGACAGGCAGCTGGCCGACAAGCCGTGGCTGGCCGGCTTCCGCAGCTTCGCCGACCCGTACTTCTACATCACCCTGCGCTGGGCCGCCGGCACCAAGGTCGACCTGTCGGGCCTGGACAACCTGGCCGCCTACAAGGCACGCATGGACGCCGACGCCGGCGTGCAGGCCGCGCTGAGGGCCGAAGGCCTGGCCTGACCTTGGTCAGGGGTCAGAGCCGTTCGCGTGGCGAACGGATCTGACCCCATCGGCTACCACGCGGCTCCGACCCCCTCGATGTCATTGGCGCGATCAGCCGATCTGGCGGATCACTTCCCCCTTGGCATCGCGCAGGTAGGTCGGCACCACCTCGATACGCAACCTTCCTGCCAGCGGGTAGACCCCGCGCTCGGCGCGCACTCCTGCCAGGGCCTGCAGGCCCGCCTCGTCCAGTGACCAGCGCGCGCTGTCGGCGGATACGTCCGCCACTTCACCGCCCCCGTCCGCGATGAACTCCCACTGCCGCTCGCGGCTGACCAGTTCCAGCGATCTTCCATGGCGCAGGCGCAGCGGCAGCAGCTCGCACACGCTCGCCACCTGGCCGGCGCCAAGCACCAGCGTGGTCATGCCCGCCTCCTGGCGCCAGTCCAGTGTCTCGATGAACAACATGCCGGTGCTGGAGCCTTCGCGCTCGCTGCCGGCCCGCACCTCTGCCGCCAGCACCGGGTCCTCCAGCAGGTTGCCGCGGTGCAGGTCGCTGACCCACAGCGGCATTGCCGGCTGCAGCGCCTGCAGCACGCCGCGCGTGGACCAGCGCTTGACTGCCTCCATTTCCTCATCGGTCAGTCCGACCAGCTGCAGGAACTGCAGGTGGCCATTGGCGGTGTCGCGTGCCGGCAACTGCGGGTCGGCAATGAACGCCAGATGGCACAGCCGCGTGTTGGTCTCCAGCGCGATCGGGCCGTTGGCATTGAGGTGGTGACCGTCCTCGAACACGTTGCCACTGCCGAACACATAGCGCGCCAGGTTCTGCAGCAGGTTCATCGGCCACACCGGTGGCGGGCTGCCGGCGTCCTCGCCGGCTTCGGCCGCGAGGCGGAAGGTCAGCTCGAAGCCATAGCCGCTGGCGGCGGCATCGCGGCTCTCCTTGGCATACAGCTCGGAGAAGCCATAGGTGATGTAGTGCCAATGCGGCAGCGGCGCGTCCACCCAGTACACGCTGATGCCATCCAGTGGATCCGGGCCCCCCAGCGTGTACGGCAATGCCGTGCCGTAGTGGCGGGGTTCCTGGCCCGCGTACAGCGGTGCCAGCGCCGCATTGATCGCGTCCCAGCCAGGGGTGTCGGTGTCGTCGTGGTCGTCCTGCACGCGGGACTCCTTGTGGGGAAGTGAACCGATCACTTTACGCGTTGGCTCAGGCCTGCACGACCTCGCTGCCGGTGTCCAGCAGGGCCAGCCGGGTTTCCTGCCACCAGCGCTGGGCCAGCGCCGGGCTGCGCGCCTTGGCGACCGCCGCCAGCAGTTCCGGGCACAGGCGTTCCAGTGCCAGTGCATCGGTGCAGCGTTCGATCTTCAACTGCATGAAATACCCCTTGAGGCCCAGATGACGCCGCACCGCCTCGCTCATTGCGTCGTACAGCTGCTGGTACAGCCCCGGGTCGTGTTCGCGACCGGTGCTGAGGCCACGTGCGGGCGCCACGTCTGCGCTTCCACCGATCACTTCGATCAGTCCCTGCGCGGCCAGCTGCTCCAGCGCATCGGCAGGCGCGCGCAGGCCTTCCAACAGGCCGCGCAGTTCAGTGTCGTCGCGACGGCCATCGACCATCAGCAGGATCGAGCGCAGCCCCGCCGGCAGGCGCCGGCCACGGTCTTCGATTTCCTGACGGCCAGCAGCCGTCTTGGCGTGCAGCAATGCCATTGCCTCCCCCTCCCTCGGTGCGCATGCCGGCGGGCCCTCGCGGGCACGCCCCCTGTGTGCCATCCCCCGACGGCACGCGCCTTCCCCGGCGCGCGCCGCGTATTGCAGGTCGATGACAGGCCGAGCTTAGCGCAAGTGCAGAGGGGAGTGCCGGCCGCTGGCCGGCAACCTCGGGATTGATGGGGGTGCCGGCCAGTGGCCGGCACTACCCGGTCAACGCCCCAGCGCCCGCCGGATCTCTTCCAGCGCGCCGGGGTCGTCCAGCGTCGACAGGTCGCCCGGGTCGCGCTGCTCGGCCAGCGCCTGCAACGAGCGCCGCAGCAGCTTGCCCGAACGAGTCTTGGGCAGCGCGTTGACCACGTGCACGTGCGCCGGGCGCGCCACTGCGCCGAGCGAGGTGGTCACCGTGGCCATCATCTCGGCCACCACCGGCGCCGGATCCTCGCCATCCAGGCCCTGCTTGAGGGTGACGAACACCAGCGGCACCTGCCCCTTCAGTTCGTCCTTGACCCCGATCACTGCCGCCTCGGCCACGCGCGGGTGGCTCGAAATGGCCTCCTCGATCTCGCGCGTGCCCAGCCGGTGCCCGGCCACATTGATCACATCGTCGGTACGGCCGAGGATGAAGGTGTAGCCATCGTCGTCGCGGATCGCCCAGTCCAGCGAGCTGTACAACAGTTCCTTGAAGTGGCTGAAGTAGCTCTGCAGGAAACGGTTGTCGTCGTTCCACACCGTGCTCATGCAGCCCGGCGGCAACGGCGGCGACACCACCAGCACCCCCTTCTGCCCCGCTGCGACTTCCTCGCCGGTGTTCTCGTCGATCACCTTCATCCGGTAGCCGAGGTTGGGGAAGCCCGGCGAACCGAAGCGCACCGGCTTCATCTCCAGGCCCGGCAGCAGGGTCAGCGCCGGCCAGCCGGTCTCGGTCTGCCAGTAGTTGTCGATGATCGGCTTGCCGAGCGCTTCGCTGATCCAGTGCGCGGTCGGTTCGTCCAGCGGCTCGCCGGCCAGGAACAGGTACTTCAGCGCGCGCAGGTCGTGGCGATGGATGAAGTCCGCATCGTGCTTCTTCAGCACGCGGATGGCAGTGGGCGAGGAGAACATGGTGCGCACGTTGTACTGCTCGCACAGCGCCCACCAGATGCCCGGGTCCGGATTCGTCGGCAACCCTTCGTACAGCAGCGACGTGCAGCCGCCGATCAGCGGGCCGTACACGTTGTAGGAATGACCCACCGCCCAGCCGACATCGGAGGTGGAGAACATCACCTGCCCCGGCTTGCAGTCGAATACGGTTTCCATCGACTGCGCCATCGCCACCGCGTAGCCGCCGACATCGCGCTGCACGCCCTTCGGCTTGCCAGTGGTGCCGGAGGTGTACAGCAGGTAGCTCGGCTCGCTCGCTTCCAGCCACTGCACCGGCACGTCGACTTCACCCACCTGTGCGCGCAGCGCGGCGTACTCCACGTCGCGACCCGGCACGCGCGGTTCGGCGGCATCCAGCCCACGCGAGACGATCAGCACGTGTGGCGGAGGCGACGCCGCTTCGGCGCAGGCGGCGTCGACCATCGGCTTGTACGGAATCAGCTTGCCACCGCGCATGCCCGCGTCGGCGGCGATCAGCAGCCTGGGCTTGGCGTCGTCGATGCGCAGTGCCAGGTTGTGCGCGGCAAAGCCACCGAACACCACCGAATGCACCGCGCCGATGCGCGCGCAGGCCAGCATTGCGAACACGGCTTCCGCCATGTTCGGCATGTAGATCACCACGCGGTCGCCGTGGCCGACGCCGAGGTGCTTGAGCACCGCGGCGAAGTCGTTCACTTCGCGATACAGCTGGCGATAGGTGATCTCGCGGGTGCTGTTGGTTTCGGTGGAAATGGCGACCAGCGCGAGCTGGTCGGCGCGCTCGGCCAGGTGGCGGTCGACGGCGTTGTAGCAGAGATTGGTTTCACCGCCGACGAACCAGCGCCGGAACGGCGGATTGCTGTAGTCGAGCACCTGCTGCGGCGGTTTGTGCCAGTGGATGCGCTTGGCTTCCTCGCCCCAGAAGGCCTCCGGCTCGTCGATCGAGCGACGGTAGGTTTCCTCGTAGTTCATGACGCAGCCCTCCCAGACAAAGTCATGGGTTCGAGGATAGTCCGGCGCTGCCGCGCGGGCCGCCCTACCTTGGTAGGGGGTGGGGTTTGTTCTGCAGGGCTGCGCCCTGCACCCGCGGTAGTGCCGGCCGCTGGCCGGCAACCTCAGAAGCAACAGCCGAAGCAACAGCGGGTTTCCCGTGGGATGGCGGGGTGGGTCCGGTTGCGGGGGACGCCGTGAATCCGTCCATGGAGGCTCGGTCGCCGCATCCATGCGGCTCACGCCCCCGCAACCGGACCCACCCCGCCTTCGACAGACTGCCGCGATCTGTCGGAACTGCGTTCTGCCTTGGTGGGTGTCGACCTTGGTCGACATCCACGCCATGCGTGGATGCATTTCGATTTCAATTCGGAATATTCGATTCCGATTGAGATGCATCCACGCATGGCGTGGATCTACTGGCCGCCGGCCAACTGTCGAAGGCAGGGCACTGTGGGTTTGCGGGGTGTGAGCGGCATGGATGCCGCGACCAAGCCCCCATGGATGGGTTTACGGCGTCCCCGCAGACCCACACTGCCCCGCCATCCCACGGATGGCCCGCTGTTGCTTCGGCTGTTGCTTCTGAGGTTGCCGGCCAGCGGCCGGCGCTACCGCGGGTGCAGGGCGTAGCCCTGCCGAACCCCTAGAACGGAGCCGCGGACTCGAACGCGAGCGCCTCGCCCGTCACCGGATGAATGAACCGCAGGCTGCGCGCATGCAGGTGCACGCGTTGCGCCGGGGCGGCGCCGTAAAGCACGTCACCGACAATGGGATGGCCGAGGCTGGCCATGTGCAGGCGCAGCTGATGGCTGCGGCCGGTGACCGGCTCCAGCGCCACGCGGGTGCGCTGCGCCTCAGCATCGCGATCCAGTACGCGCCAGCGTGTCAGCGCCGGCTTGCCGCATTCGTGATCGACCCTCTGCTTCGGCCGGTTCGGCCAGTCCACGATCAACGGCAGGTCCACTGCGCCGGCATCACCCTCGAGCAGCCCCTGCACCACCGCTTCATACCGCTTGCCGACCTGGCGCTGCTCGAACTGCATCGACAGCGCTGCCTGCATCGCCTTGCCGCGCGCATGCAGCAGCAGGCCGGACGTCACCTGATCCAAGCGATGCACGGTCAGTGCATCCGGGTACAGCGCCTGCAGGCGCGCAACCACGCAGTCCTGGTTCTCGGCACTGCGGCCGGGCACGGACAACAGGCCGGCCGGCTTCTCGGCCACCAGCAGCGCGTCGTCGATGTAGTGCAGGTGGATCATGCCGTTCCGTATCCGTCCAGACGCAAACGGGGAAGCCGAAGCTTCCCCGTTCTCTGCGTACCGACCAGCGGTCGGTACCGACCTCGATGGAAGACGTACCGGCCGGAGCCGGTACCGCCTGCATCAGCCCAGCAGGTGGGCGACGCCGGCGCGCTCTTCTTCCAGCTCGGCCAGGGTCTTGTCGATGTACTTCTGGCTGAAGTCGTCGATCGGCAGATCCTTGACCAGGGTGTACTTGCCGTTCTCGGTGGTGACCGCGAAGCCGAAGATCACGCCTTCCGGAATGCCGTAGGAACCGTCGGACGGCACGCCCATGGTGACCCACTTGCCGTTGCTGCCCAGCACCCAGTCACGCACGTGGTCGATGGCAGCGTTGGCGGCCGAAGCGGCCGAGGACGAGCCGCGGGCTTCGATGATCGCCGCGCCGCGCTTGCCCACGGTCGGGATGAAGGTGTTGGCGTTCCACTCCTGGTCGTTGATCGCATCGGCGATCGACGCACCATCGGCGGTGGCGAAACGGTAGTCCGGGTACATGGTCGGGCTGTGGTTGCCCCACACGACCAGCTTCTCCATGCCACCGACCGGCTTGCCGAGCTTGGCCGACAGCTGGCTCAGCGCGCGGTTGTGGTCCAGGCGCAGCATGGCGGTGAAGTTTTCCGGCTTCAGGTCCGGGGCCGACTTCATCGCGATGTAGGCGTTGGTGTTGGCCGGGTTGCCGACCACCAGCACCTTCACGTCACGGCTGGCGACCTTGTTCAGCGCCGCGCCCTGGGCGGTGAAGATCTTGGCGTTTTCCAGCAGCAGGTCCTTGCGCTCCATGCCCGGGCCGCGCGGACGTGCACCCACCAGCAGGGCGATATCGGCGTCCTTGAACGCGACTTCAGCGTCGTCGGTGCCGATCATGCCGGCCAGCAGCGGGAAGGCGCAGTCTTCCAGCTCCATCATCACGCCCTTCAGGGCGGCCTGGGCCTTGTCGACCGGCAGTTCCAGCAGCTGCAGGATGACCGGCTGGTCCTTGCCCAGCATTTCGCCGGAGGCGATGCGGAACAGCAGGGCATAACCGATCTGGCCGGCGGCGCCGGTCACGGCAACACGAACGGGTGCTTTCATGGGGGTTTCCTCTTGCTTGCAAGCGTTTGATGGGACGCCGCGGGCGTGGCCATGCAGGCCGGGCGGGCGGCGGGGAACAGGGAAACGGCCACCCGTGGGTGGCCGTTTCGAAGGGGGATCAGGCGGCGAGGTGCTTGTTCCACTCCGCCACGCGCTCGGCCTGGGCGGCCAGCACGGCGTCGACGTCGCCTTCCAGGGTGATCGAATGGATCACGTCGCCCTGCTTGACCGAATCGACGATGGCCTGGCCTTCCAGGACCTTGCCGAAGACGGTGTGGCGGCCGTCCAGCCAATCGGTCTTGATGTGGGTGATGAAGAACTGACTGCCGTTGGTGTTCGGGCCGGCGTTGGCCATCGACAGCGAGCCGACCTCGTGCTTCACGCCATTCTTCTCGTCTTCGAACTTGTAGCCCGGGCCGCCGGTGCCACGGCCCTGCGGGCAGCCGCCCTGGATCATGAAGTCGGCGATCACGCGGTGGAAGATCAGGCCGTCATAGAAGCCGTGCTTGACCAGGTTCACGAAGTTGGCCACGGTCAGCGGCGCCTTGTCGGCGAACAGCTCGACCTTGATCGGGCCCTGGGTGGTGTCGAAAGTGGCGATGAGGGACATGAAGATCCTTGATGCAAAGGGGAATGCGTCTAGCCCCCTAGTTTACACCTGCCTCGTGGCGGCGGCGGCTTCGACCATCGGTGGAGACGCCGGCTTCAGCCACCGGACGGGCAGCGCCGCCCGCCTTCCTGGCAGCCTCGGCCGGGGCGCTGGACAGCCACCTGAATGGCGCCCGGGACCGGCGTGAAATCCACCTTTTCGCGAATCGTCAAGTTCGACGTATAATGTTGGACTTCTTTTTCCAAATCCGGCGCCGACTGGCCCCCTTTCGTATGTCCATCGAAAATCTTCGCAACATCGCCATCGTCGCCCACGTCGACCATGGCAAGACCACCCTGGTCGACCAGCTGCTGAAGCAGTCCGGCACCCTGTCCGAGCGCACCGTCCTCGCCGAGCGCGTGATGGACAGCAACGACCAGGAAAAGGAACGCGGCATCACCATCCTGGCCAAGAACACGGCCATCACCTGGGAAGACAAGAAGACCGGCATCAAGAACCGGATCAACATCGTCGATACCCCCGGCCACGCCGACTTCGGCGGTGAGGTCGAGCGCGTGCTGTCGATGGTCGACACCGTGCTGATCCTGGTCGATGCGATGGACGGCCCGATGCCGCAGACCCGCTTCGTGACCCAGAAGGCCTTCGCGATGGGCTTCAAGCCGATCGTCGTGGTCAACAAGATCGACCGTCCGGGCGCCCGTCCGGAATGGGTGATCGACCAGGTCTTCGACCTGTTCGACAAGCTCGGCGCCACCAATGAGCAGCTGGACTTCCCGATCGTCTACGCCTCGGCCCTGAACGGCTACGCCGGCCTGGAAGACACCGTGCGCGACGGCGACATGACCCCGCTGTACGAAGCGATCATGCAGCACGCCCCGCGTCCGGAAGTGGACCCGGAAGGCCCGTTCCAGATGCGCATCAGCCAGCTGGACTACAACAACTTCGTGGGCGTGATCGGCATCGGCCGCATCCAGCGCGGCACCCTGAAGAAGAACATGCAGGTCGCCGTCATCGACCGTGAAGGCAAGAAGCGCAACGGCAAGGTCGCCCAGGTGCTGGGCTTCCTGGGCCTGGAGCGCATCGAGCAGGACACCGCCGAAGCCGGTGACATCGTGGCCATCTCCGGCATTCCGGAGCTGACCATCTCCGACACCCTGTGCCACCCGGACACCCCCGAAGCCCTGCCGGCGCTGACCGTCGACGAGCCGACCATCTCGATGACCTTCCAGGTCAACAACTCGCCGTTCGCCGGCAACAAGGACCTGTCCGGTGGCAAGTTCCTGACCAGCCGCCAGATCAAGGACCGCCTGGACCGCGAACAGGTCCACAACGTGGCCCTGAAGGTGGAGCAGCTGGAAGACGCCGACAAGTTCCTGGTCTCCGGCCGCGGCGAACTGCACCTGTCGGTGCTGATCGAGAACATGCGCCGTGAAGGTTATGAGCTGGCCGTGTCGCGCCCGGAAGTGATCATCAAGGAAATCGACGGCCAGATGATGGAGCCGATCGAGCAGCTGGTGGTCGACATCGAGGAAGTGCACCAGGGCGGCGTGATGGAAAAGCTCGGCACCCGCAAGGGCCAGCTGAAGAACATGGAGCCGGACGGCAAGGGCCGTGTGCGCCTGGAGTACCAGATCCCGGCCCGTGGCCTGATCGGTTTCCAGAACGAGTTCAAGACCCTGACCCAGGGCTCGGGCCTGCTGTTCCACGTGTTCGACCATTACGGTCCGAAGGAACAGGGCGCGATCGCCAAGCGCATCAACGGCGTGATGATCGCCAATGCGCCGGGCGTCACCCCCGCCTACTCGCTGGGTCCGCTGCAGGAGCGCGGCAAGCTCTTCGCTGCCGAAGGCGACAACGTGTATGAAGGCCAGCTGGTCGGCATCCACTCCAAGGACAACGACCTGACCGTCAACGCGATCAAGACCAAGCCGCTGACCAACATGCGCGCTTCGGGCAAGGACGATGCGATCCAGCTGACCCCGGCGATCAAGTACTCGCTGGAACAGGCGCTGGACTTCATCGAAGACGACGAGCTGGTCGAGATCACCCCGAAGGAAATCCGCCTGCGCAAGAAGTTCCTGACCGAAAGCGACCGCAAGAAGGCTTCGCGCGGCGGCTGAGCCAGCACCCCGTGAACCCGAGCGGCTACAACCCGGATCCGCACCGGCATCCGGGTCTGCACGTCATCGCCCTGCTCGAAGCGAGCAAGGCGATGCTGGCGCTGTTGGCCGCGACCGGGCTGGAAGTGCTCGGACCGCAACCGCTGCGGCACGGCATCATGGTCCTGATCCGGCGTTTCAGCCTGGATCCGGACCATGGCACCCTGCCCTCGCTGCTGCACATGATCAGCCCCGACGCGGTCCATCTGGCCGCGGCGGGGATGATCGGCTACGGCCTGCTGCACCTGGTCGAAGCCTGGGGCCTGTGGCGGGCCAAGGCCTGGGCCTCCTGGCTGGGCTGCCTGACCGCCTCCCTGTACCTGCCTTTCGACATCTTCGCGATCATCCGCCATCCCGGCTGGCCATCGTGGACGATCCTGGCGATCAACCTGATCGTGGTCTACGTCCTCGCCCGCGACCTGCGCAAGCGCCACCGCTGAGCACCGGCTACACTGGGGATTGGAGCCGACCAAGCCGCCCCATGCGCCCGTCCTTGCCGCCTCTGCTGACCTGCCTGCTTGCCGCGCTGCCTGCGCTGCTTTCGGCTGGCTGCAGCCCGGCCGCGTCCAGCGCGCATGCGGCCGAACCCGCGAGCCGCAACGTGCCGTTCCCCTACGCTGAAACCGATGTCGCCGACCTGCAGGCGCAGATGACCGCCGGCGAGCTGGACAGCGCCACCCTGGTCCAGGCCTACCTGCAGCGGATCGCCTCCCTGGATCGCGCCGGGCCCCGCCTGCGCGCGGTGATCGAGCTCAACCCCGATGCCCTGAAGGACGCCGCCGAACGCGACCGCGAGCGCCGTGCGGGACGCCTGCGCGGCCCGCTGCACGGGATCCCGGTGCTGCTGAAGGACAACATCAACGCCGCGCCCATGGCCACCAGCGCCGGCTCGCTGGCCCTGCAGGGCTTCCGCCCGGACGACGCGTACCTGGTACGGCGGCTGCGCGACGCCGGTGCGGTGGTGCTGGGCAAGACCAATCTCAGCGAATGGGCCAATTTCCGCGGCAATGATTCGATTTCCGGCTGGAGCGCGCGCGGCGGCCAGACCCGCAACCCCTATCGCCTGAGCCACTCGCCCTGTGGCTCCAGCAGCGGCAGCGCGGTGGCAGTCGCGGCCAACCTGGCCAGCGTGGCGATCGGCACCGAAACCGACGGCAGTATCGTCTGCCCGGCAGCGATCAACGGCATCGTCGGGCTCAAGCCGACCGTCGGCCTGGTCAGTCGTGACGGCATCATCCCGATTTCGTTCAGCCAGGACACCGCCGGGCCGATGACACGCAGCGTCGCCGACGCCGCCGCTGTGCTGACCGCGATCGCCGGCCGCGATGATGCCGACCCGGCCACGGCGACCATGCCCGGCCGCGCGGTCTACGACTACACCGCGCGGCTGGATCCACAGGGCCTGCGCGGCAAGCGCATCGGCCTGCTGCAGACACCGCTGCTGACGTACCGCGGCATGCCACCGCTGATCGAACAGGCCACCACCGAGCTGCGCCGCGCGGGTGCGGTCGTGGTGCCGGTGACGCTGCCCAACCAGGGCGCCTGGGCCGAGGCCGAGCGCACGCTGCTGCTGTACGAGTTCAAGGCCGGGCTGGAGCGCTACTTCAGCGCCCACCATGCCCCCGTGCGCAGCGTGGCCGACCTGATCGCCTTCAACCAGGCACACAGCAAGCAGGAACTGGGCCTGTTCGGTCAGGAACTGCTGGTGGAAGCCGAGGCTACCGCTGGCCTGGCTGACCCCGCCTATATCCGCGCACGCAGCGATGCCCGCCGGCTGGCCGGCCCCGAAGGCATCGATGCGGCCCTTGCCGCCCACCGGCTGGACGCGCTGGTGGCACCCACCACCGGCGTGGCGTGGCCGATCCGCAGCGAAGGCGACGACTTTCCCGGCGAAAGCTACAGCGCCGCCGCCGTGGCCGGCTATCCCAGCCTCAGCGTGCCGATGGGCCAGATCAACGGCCTGCCGGTGGGCCTGCTGTTCATGGGCACCGCCTGGAGCGAGCCGAAGCTGATCGAAATGGCCTACGCCTACGAACAGCGCACCCGCGCGCGGCGTCCTCCGCACTTCGATACCGATGCGCTGATCGACGCCGGCGAGCCGTGAGCTCCGGTAACGCCGCGACATCCTGCTTCCGGTAGTGCCGGCCGCTGGCCGGCAGAACCACGCTCGCCGGCCAGCGGCCCGCGCTACCGATCGGGCTCCAGCTCCACCGGCACGATCGCCGCCTCACCATCTTCAGCACCCGGCGAACGCACATCGGCGGTACGCGCGCGAGGCGCCCGCGGCATGTCCTGCTCGTCCTCGTGCTGCAGCCGCGCACGCACCTGCGGCAGCGACTGCGGATGCTCGCGCGCAAGGAAATCGAGCATGCGTTCGCGGACCAGGCAGCGCAGGTCGAAGGCATCGCCGGAGCTGCGCGCGCTGACCAGCAGGCGGACCTGGATCGCACGCTCGCTGGTCTCGGTCACCTGGGTCACGCAGACCCGGCCGTCCCACAGCGCTTCACCGCGGCAGATGCGTTCCAGCTCGGCACGGATCGCTGCCACCGGGGCACGATAGTCCAGCCACAGGAACGCGGTGCCGAGCAGGTCGGCGCTGCGCCGCGTCCAGTTCTGGAACGGGTTCTCGATGAACCAGGTCAGCGGCACCACCATCCGCCGCTCATCCCAGATGCGCACCACGACATAGCTGCTGCCGATCTCCTCGATGCGGCCCCACTCGCCCTCGACGATCACCACGTCATCCAGCCGGATCGGCTGCGTCACTGCGATCTGCAGGCCGGCGATCAGGTTGCCGAACACCGGCTTGGCGGCGATGCCCGCAACCAGCCCGATCAGCCCCGCCGAGGCCAGCAATGCGGTGCCGATCTTCTGCACCATCGGGAACGTCAGCAGCACCAGCGATGCGCCCAGCACGATGATGCCGCCCATCAGCACGCGGCTGAGCACCCGGGTCTGGGTCTGGATGCGGCGCGCTTCCAGGTTGTCGGAGACATCGATGGGATGGCTGCGCAGGATGGCCCGTTCGCCCGCCGCCACCGCCCGCACCAGCAGCCAGATGAAGCACGCGGTCAGCGCGATATGCAGCACCCGTTGCAGGTTGCCCAGAACGGGATCCTGCAGCGGGGTGGCCTGCAATGCAGGGATCAACAGCAGCAGCGGCCATGCGGTGGCCATCGGTAATCCAAGCACGCGACCGATGCGTGCGCGCCGCCGATCACGCCCTTTCAGCCGATGATAGATCCACAGGATCAGCCAGGCGCCGATGCCACCCACCAGCACCGCCAGACCCAACGGCCATGCATAGGCCTGCATGCGCTCCCAATGCACCCTTGCCACCTCTGCGTGAACACACCAACGGACAGCGTCGCGCATGGCGCATGAGCGCCGTGTCAGTCGTTCGTAAGCAGGGTGTTGATCGGCAGGGCGTGCAGCCCTGCACCTGCGGTAGTGCCGGCCGCTGGCCGGCAGCAGCAACAGCAACAGCAACAGCAACAGCGTGCATTCCGAGGGATGGCGGGGTGGGTCCGGTTGCGGGAGACGCCGTAAACCCATCCATGGGGGCTTGGCCGCGGCATCCATGCCGCGGACACTCCCGCAACCGGACCCACCCCGCCTTCGACAGATTCCCGCGATCTGCAGTAGATCCACGCCGTGCGTGGATGAATCTCCATCGGAATCGAATATTTCGAATTGGAATCCCAAAGCATCCACGCATGGCGTGGATCTACCGTGTCGACCAAGGTCGACACCTACCAACAGCCGCGGGAATCTGTCAAAGGTGGGGCGGTGTCGGAGTGCGGGGTGTCAGCCGCATGGATGCGGCTGCCAAGCTTACAGGGACGTACTTGCAGCGTCCCCGCACTCCGACACCGCCCCGCCATCCCACGGAATGAGTGCTGTTGCCGTTGCTTCGGCCGTTGCCGTTGCGTCCGCAGGTGCAGGGCTGCAAGCCCTGCCGCAACACCCTTACCGCACCTGCTCCTGCTTGCGCACGATCGCCATCGCGATCTCCAGCGACTGCTCGTAGTTCAACCGCGGATCCACCGTCGAACGATACGCGCGCTCCAGGTCACGCTCGGTCAGCTCGCGCGCGCCGCCGGTGCACTCGGTCACGTCCTCGCCGGTCAGCTCCAGGTGCACACCGCCCAGGCGCGTGCCTGCCGCCGCATGCAGATCGAACGACATCTCCACTTCGCCGCGCACGTTGTCGAAGCGGCGCGTCTTGAAGCCATTGGCGGTGCTCTCGGTATTGCCATGCATCGCATCGCACACCCACAGCACGCGGCGACCGTCGCGCTTGACCGCGTCCAGCAGCGGCGGCAGCTTCTCGGCAATCTGCGCCGCCCCCATGCGATGGATGAAGCTCAGGCGGCCAGGCTCGTCATGCGGGTTGAGCACATCGATCAGGCGCAGCAGCTGGTCCGGCGACACCGAAGGGCCCACCTTGATTGCAATCGGATTGCGCACGCCACGCAGGTACTCCACGTGGGCGCCCTCCAGCGCGGCGGTACGCATGCCGATCCACGGGTAATGCGTGCTCAGGTTCAACCAGCCCTGCTGGCGCGGCACCTGCCGGGTCAGCGCCTGCTCGTAGGGCAGCAGCAATGCTTCATGCGAGGTGTAGAAGTCGATGCGGTTGAGGTTGTGCACGCGGGCCCCGGCCAGGGTTTCCATGAAGTGCACCGCATCACCGATGGACGCCACCATCTTCTGGTATTCGGCAGCCAGCGGCGAATGGCTCACCCATTCCAGGTTCCAGTACTCGGGGTGGTGCAGATCGGCGAAACCCCCATCGATCAGCGCGCGCACGAAGTTCATCGTCATCGCCGAATGCGCGTGCGCCTGCAGCATGCGCTTCGGATCGGGCAGGCGCGCCGCCTCGGTGAACGCCGGCGCATTGATCACGTCGCCGCGGTAGCTGGGCAGGGTCACGCCGTCGCGGGTTTCGGTATCGGCCGAACGCGGCTTGGCGTACTGGCCAGCGAAGCGGCCGACGCGGATCACCGGCTGGCGCAGCCCATGCACCAGGACCAGGCTCATCTGCAGCAGCACCTTCAGCCGGTTGGAAATCGTGCCGGATTCGCAGTCGCTGAAGTTCTCGGCGCAATCGCCACCCTGCAGCAGGAACCGCTTGCCTTCCTGGGCCTCGGCCAGCTGCTGCTTCAGTGCCAGGATTTCCCACGACGTGACCAGCGGTGGCAGCCGCTTCAGCTCGTGCAGGGCAGCGTCCAAGGCCACCGGGTCGGGGTAGGTCGGCATCTGCAGCGCGGTCTTGCCACGCCAGCTCTCCGGCGACCAGGCAGCGCCGACGGCGGTCGCGGCAGGATCGGGAACAGGCGAAACGGCGGACAGGCTCATTGCAGGTTTCCGGCGGGGGAGAAGGCGTTCATGGTCGCAGAGCCGACCGCTGCCGCAAAGGCCCGGCCGCCGCCTGCACATGACTGAACGCCGGGCAAAGGCTCTCGCGATCGGCCAGAAACCGCATGGCCGGGGGCTCCCGGACAGGCGCATGATTCGCCACGCACTGTTACGAAGTAACAATCGCCCTACCCTCCCTTCCACTGCTCCCTTCCACAGCCCGCCTGCCATGAAGCCCTCCCTGCTCGCTACCGGCATCACCTTCGCCCTGGCCCTGGCCAGCCTGCCCGCGTTCGCGGCCGCGCCCGACGACGGCAAACCGTCGGTCAAGGACCTGGATACGGTCACCGTCAGTGCCCAGCTCGACCAGGCCCGCAATGCGCTGTCGCCGGACATCGGCAGCAGCCAGTACCAGATCACCGCCGAGGACATCCAGAAGCAGCCGCTGGGCGCCTCTGCGCCGCTGAGCCAGGTGCTGCTGCAGGCCCCGGGCGTGGTCCAGGATTCCTACGGCGGCGTGCACGTGCGCGGCGACCACGCCAATCTGCAGTACCGCATCAACGGCGTCCTGCTGCCCGAGTCGATCTCTGGCTTTGGCCAGACCCTGGATGCCCGCACGATCAAGAGCCTCCGCCTGATGGATGGCGCGCTGCCGGCACAGTTCGGCGAACGCACGGCAGCTGTGGTCGACATCACCACCCGCAGCGGCGCCGAGCTTGGCAATGGCGGCAGCGCCGGGCTGACCGCAGGCGCGTTCGGCAAGATCAATCCCAATGCCTCCTGGTGGGGCAACCAGGGGCGCTGGAGCTGGTTCCTGACCGGCAACTACGACCAGAACGAGGTGGGCCTGGAGAACCCGACCAGCACGCGCAAGCCGCAGCACGACGACACCCACCAGGGCAAGGCCTTCGCCGACCTCACCTACCTGGTCAACGAGAACACGCGCCTGAGCGTGTTCGCCGGCTTTGCCAACAATCGCTTCCAGATCCCGGTCAACCCCGGGCAGACGCCGCAGTTCGGTTACCTCGATACCACCGCCTTCGACTCCAGCCAGCTGGATGAAACCCAGCGCGAGGCCACCCGCTTCGGCATGCTGGTGCTGCAGGGCACGTTGGGCAGCACCGCCTATCAGCTCTCGGCCGGCCAGCGCTACAGCGATGTGGCATTCCATCCGGATGTCATCGGCGACCTGGTGTTCAGTGGCGTCGCCTCACAGGTGCAGCGCAGCAACCGCGCCAACACGCTGCAGGCCGACTTCTCCACCCCGCTGGGCAATGACCACACGCTGCGCTACGGCCTGTACGGCAACTACGAGAATGCGCGCGCCAGCAACAACAGCTGGGTGTTCCCGGTCGATGGCGCCGGCCAGCAATCCAGCACCACGCCACTGCTGATTCCAGACCGCAGCGCCTTCCACGCCAGCACGCTGGCGATGTACGTACAGGACGAGTGGAAGATCGGCGACGACTGGACCGTCAACTACGGGCTGCGCGGCGATCGCTACAAGGCGTTTGGACGCACCGAGGGCCAGCTCAGCCCGCGCGCAGGCGTGGTCTGGAATGCCAGCGACCGCACCACCGTGCATGCGGGCTACGCGCGCTACTTCACGCCGCCGGCCAGTGAGCTGATTGCCAGCAGCGACATCGCGCTGTACGACGGCACCACCAACCAGCAGCCCAGCGGCGGCAACAACACGCCCCTGGCCGAACGCAGCGACTACTACGACATCGGCATCTCGCAGCAGCTGGGCGACCACCTGACCCTGGACCTGGACGCCTACGACCGCCGCGTTGCGCGCCTGCAGGACGAAGGCCAGTTCGGCGCCGCCTACATCTACTCGACGTTCAACTATCGCCGTGGCCACATCCGTGGGCTGGAGTTCAGCGCCGACTACAGCAACGGCCCGTTCAGCGCCTACTTCAACGCGGCCTACAACAAGGCGATCGGCACCCAGGTCATCACCAGCCAGTACAACCTCGACCCGGACGCACTGGCCTATGTGGCCAACCACTGGATCCACCTCGACCACGACCAGAAGCTGACGTCTTCGGGCGGCTTCAGCTACGCCTTTGCCGGGCACAACCGGATCGGTGCCAACTACCTGTTCGGCAGCGGCCTGCGCTCGGACGCCGACGGCGTGCCCAACGGCGGCGAACTGCCGTCCTACCTGCAGGTGAACCTCAGCGCCGGGCATGACTTCAACGCCGACAGTGGCCATCCCCTGCACGTGCAACTCGCCCTGATCAACGCACTGGACCGCAGCTACCAGCTGCGTGATGGCGGTGGCGTCGGCGTGTTCGCCCCGCAGTGGGGTCCGCGCCGGGGCGCCTACCTGAGCCTGCAGCAGGACTTCTGAGGACGCCAGGGTGCCTGGAGTCGGATCCCTTTCCGCAGGAAAGGGCTCCGACCCCGCCTTGCTTCAGCGCTTGACCTTGCGCAGCGACGCCACCAGCGCCCACAGCGCCAGCAGCACGAACCACACGCCCGACCACATCGGCATGGTCAGGCCCAGGAACGTCCAGTCGATGTTGCCGCAGTTGCCGGTACCGGTCAGTACCGTGCGGAACACTTCCAGCGGCCCCATGGTCTCGCGCAGGAAGCTCAGCGGCGGGCCACAGGTCGCGCCCATCTCCGGCGGCAGCATCTGCACGTAGACGTGGCGAGCAGCGATGCCCACGCCGACGGCCGCCGCGATGAAGGCCAGCACGCCGTAGGTGGCTCGGCCGGGACGGTTGGACGGCCCGTGCAGCGCACCGATCAGGAACAGCAGGCCCAGCGCGGCAAAAGCCAGGCGCTGGAAGATGCACAGCGGGCACGGCTCCAGGCCCATCTTGAGCTGCAGGAAGATCGCGTAGCCGAGCAGGCCCGCGCAGATCAGGAAGCCCAGGAAGAACTGGGCGCGGAAGGGCCAGCGCAGTGGATTCATCGTCAACGCTCGAATGGATCAAGGCGCCAAGCGTAACCGAGAGCGCGCGCCATTCGAACCGCCACAGGTGACGCCTGTCGGAACGGTGCGGGTCAGATCCCGCGCCCGTGGCACGGGATCCGACCCCGGACCTCCGCTCCGGAAATGCAAAAGCCCGGCAGAGGCCGGGCTTTCGCTGTGTCGCATTGGAGCAGTCCGATTACTCGGCCACTTCCTCGGCCACGACCGGACGGTCAACCAGCTCGACGTAGGCCATCGGTGCGTTGTCGCCGGCGCGGAAACCGCACTTCAGCAGGCGCAGGTAGCCGCCCGGACGGTTCGCGTAGCGCGGGCCCAGGATGGTGAACAGGTTGCCCACGGCTTCGTTGTCGCGCAGGCGGGCGAAGGCCAGACGGCGGTTGGCGACGGAGTCGACCTTGGCCAGGGTGATCAGCGGTTCGGCAACGCGGCGCAGTTCCTTGGCCTTCGGCAGGGTGGTCTTGATCAGCTCGTGCTTGAACAGCGAGGCGGCCATGTTCTTGAACATCGCTTCGCGGTGGGCGCTGGTGCGGCTGAACTTACGGCCAGACTTCTGGTGACGCATGGTGATATTCCTTGGTTAATGATGCGGCTGTGTGGATCGTTGTCGCCATCCTGGCGTTACTGCGCGGACTGCGGTTGGTCCTGGTCACCCGTCCTGGACGACCTGCCCGCGAACCTGCGGTTCGTCGTGGCGTGGTGTGTTGCGTTGAAGGCTCCACCGCGAACGGTGGAGCCTCCAGGCATTACCGATATCAGCCCAGCATGCCGTGGCTGGCGACGCCGGCCGGCGGCCAGTTCTCCAGCTTCATGCCGAGCGAAAGGCCGCGCTGAGCCAGCACTTCCTTGATCTCGGTGAGCGACTTCTTGCCCAGGTTCGGGGTCTTCAGCAGCTCCACTTCGGTCTTCTGGATCAGATCGCCGATGTAGTAGATGCTTTCAGCCTTCAGGCAGTTGGCCGAACGCACGGTCAGCTCCAGATCGTCGATCGGGCGCAGCAGCACCGGATCCACGCCGTTGTTGGCCGGCTTGGCCGCACCGCGGTCGCGGTGGGTGAAGTCACCGAACACCGACAGCTGGTCGCTGAGGATGTCGGCGGCGGTGCGCACGGCTTCCTCGGCATCGATGGTGCCGTTGGTCTCGATATCGATGACCAGCTTGTCCAGGTCGGTGCGCTGTTCGACACGCGCCGCTTCCACGGCGTAGGCGACACGGCGGACCGGCGAGAACGAGGCATCCAGGACCAGGCGGCCGATGGCACGGGTTTCTTCGTCCGGACGACGACGCGCGGCCGCCGGCTGGTAGCCGAAACCACGTTCGATCTTCAGACGCATGTTGATCGCCGTATCCTTGGTCAGGTGGCAGATCACATGGTCGCCGTTCAGGATCTCCACATTGTGGTCGACCTTGATGTCGGCAGCGGTGACAACGCCCGGGCCCTGCTTGGACAGGGACAGGGTGGCGCTGTCGCCGGAGTGCATACGGATGGCCACGTCCTTCAGGTTCAGCAGGACTTCGAGCACGTCCTCCTGCAGACCTTCGACCGTGGTGTACTCATGCAACACGCCGTCGATTTCGACTTCCGTGATGGCGAAGCCCGGGATGGACGACAGCAGCACGCGACGCAGGGCATTGCCCAGCGTATGCCCGTAACCCCGCTCCAAAGGTTCGATAACGACCTTTGCGCGGGTGTCGGTAAGGCGTTCGATCTGCGGACCGCGAGGACGCAGAACCTGGTTGGCGGTAACCGTCATGTTGCGGGTTCTCCTAGTGAACCCCCGGCCGTCGCCGGGGGCTCTCCAATGTGAATTACTTCGAATACAGCTCGACGATCAGCGCTTCGTTGATGTCCGCAGGCAGATCCGAACGATCCGGAACAGCCTTGAAGATGCCGGTGAACTTGCCGGAATCCACTTCAACCCACGACGGGCTCAGGTCATGCTGGGCGGCGACGGTCAGGGCTTCCTGGACGCGCAGCTGCTTGGCAGCCTTTTCGGACAGAGCGATGGCGTCGCCAGCCTTGACCTGGTACGAGGCCAGGTTGACCGACTTGCCATTCACGGTGACGCCGCGGTGCGACACCAGCTGGCGGGCAGCCGGACGGGTCACGGCGAAGCCCATGCGGTAGACGACGTTGTCCAGGCGGGTTTCCAGCAGCTGCAGCAGGTTCTCGCCGGTGTTGCCCTTCTTGGTCGAGGCCTTCTTGTAGTAGTTGCGGAACTGACGCTCCAGCAGGCCGTAGATACGCTTGACCTTCTGCTTTTCACGCAGCTGGGTGGCGTAGTCGGACAGCTTGCCCTTGCGGGCAGTGGCGCCGTGCTGGCCGGGCTTCTGCTCCAGCTTGCACTTGGAGTCCAGCGCACGCGCCGGGCTCTTCAGGGACAGGTCGGCGCCTTCGCGGCGGGCGAGCTTACAGGTAGGACCGATATAACGAGCCATTTCTTATCGCTCCCTTTAGACGCGACGCTTCTTCGGCGGACGGCACCCGTTGTGCGGGATGGGCGTCACGTCGATGATGTTGGTGATCTTGTAGCCGACGTTGTTCAACGAACGCACGGCCGACTCACGGCCCGGACCCGGGCCCTTGATGCGGACTTCCAGCGACTTCACGCCGTAGTCCAGCGCAGCACGACCGGCCTTTTCAGCCGCCACCTGGGCAGCGAACGGGGTCGACTTGCGCGAACCGCGGAAGCCAGCGCCACCGGAGGTTGCCCACGACAGAGCGTTGCCCTGGCGGTCGGTGATGGTGACGATGGTGTTGTTGAACGAAGCGTGGACGTGGGCGACGCCGTCGGTGACGACGCGCTTGATCTTCTTCTTGGTCTTAGCAGCGGGCTTAGCCATTTCTCAGTCCCTTACTTCTTGATCGCCTTGCGCGGACCCTTGCGGGTGCGGGCGTTGGTACGGGTGCGCTGGCCACGCAGCGGGAGACCACGACGGTGACGCAGGCCGCGGTAGCAGCCCAGGTCCATCAGGCGCTTGATCGCGATGCCGATCTCACGGCGCAGATCGCCTTCCACGATGTACTTGCCGACTTCGGCGCGCAGGCGCTCGATTTCCGGCTCCGACAGATCGCGGATCTTGGTGGTCGAAGCAACGCCTGCGACTTCGCAGACCTTCTTCGAACGGGTACGGCCGATGCCGTAAATGCTTTGCAACCCGACCCAGACATGCTTCTGGGCTGGCAGGTTGACGCCTGCAATACGCGCCATGACGCGGTTCTCCAGCTGAGTGATGGCCGACAGCGCGCCTCGGGCACGCCAATCCGGCAGGATGGATCAAAAAAGTGAACTAGCGATACTAACAAGGTTCCGGTTTACATGGAAGCCCGTGAAACCATTGGTTTCATGAACCCGGCCTGGGGAGTGTGCCCAGGCTCCGGCGCCGGATGGGGTTGGACCTGGGGTCTCCCCCGGGGCCGCCCGCGCTACTCCAGCGCGGGACCACCTCATCACACCCCCACCCGGAACCGCTGCGGGGGCCGCCCTTCGTTTGTGTGGCCGAAGTCCGCGAAGCGGAGGGACCATCACGTCAGGAAGACGAAAGTATAACAGCTCAATCAGCCGCGGGCAAAACCGCCGCGGTTGCCGCCCTTCAGGTTGGCCTTCTTCAGCAGGCTCTCGTACTGGTGGGACATCAGGTGCGCCTGCACCTGGGCGATGAAGTCCATCACCACCACCACCACGATCAGCAGCGAAGTACCACCGAAGTAGAACGAGGCGTTCAGCTGCGTGCGCATCAGTTCCGGCAGCAGGCAGACGATCACCAGGTACGCCGAACCGGCGGCGGTCAGGCGGGTCAGCACGCCGTCGATGTAGTCGGCGGTGGCCTTGCCCGGACGGATGCCCGGGATCAGCGCGCCCGACTTCTTCAGGTTGTCGGCGGTTTCCTGCGAGTTGAAGACCAGCGCGGTATAGAAGAACGCGAAGCCGGTGATCAGCGCAGCGAACACGATCATGTGCAGCGGCTCGCCCGGGCCGAGCGCGTTGGCGACCTTCTGCAGCACTTGGCCGAAGCTGCTCTGGTTGGCCGCCTGGCCGGACCACATGGCCAGGGTGGCCGGGAAGGCCAGCAGGCTCGAGGCGAAAATCGCCGGGATGACGCCGGCCATGTTGAGCTTCAGCGGCAGGAACGAGGTCTGGTTCATGTACGCGTTGCGACCACCCTGGCGGCGCGCGTAGTTCACCGTGATCCGGCGCTGGCCGCGCTCGACGAACACCACGAAGAAGGTGAAGGCAAGCACGACGATGGCGATCAGCAGCAGCTGGATGAACTGGATGTTGCCGTCGCGGTAGGCGTCGAAGGTGTGGATGACCGCACCCGGCAGGCCGGCCACGATACCGGCGAAGATGATCAGCGACACGCCGTTGCCGATGCCGCGCTCGGTGACCTGCTCACCGACCCACATCAGGAACATGGTGCCGGCGGTCAGTGCGACCACGGCAGTGAGCACGAAGCCCATGCCCGGCGCATACACGACCGGAGCGCCCGACGGCGAGACCTGGCCCTGCAGGGCCAGCGCGATCGAGCCGCCCTGCACCACTGCCAGCAGCACGGCGCCGATGCGCGAATACTGGGTGATCTTGCGGCGGCCGGACTCACCTTCCTTCTGCATCGCCTTCAGCGCGGGGAAGATGTGCACGGCCAGCTGCATCACGATCGATGCCGAGATGTACGGCATCACGTTCAGCGCGAAGATGCTGAAACGGTGCAGGGCGCCGCCCGAGAACATGTTGAACATGTCCACGATGCCGCCGCCCTGCTGTTGCATCATGGCAAGCATGGCATCGGGATTGACGCCCGGCACCGGCACGTAGCAGCCGATGCGATAGACGATCAAAGCCCCGACGACGAACAGCAAACGTTGGCGAAGTTCAGTGAACTTGCCCATTCCGCCCGCGAGGTTACCGATGCCAGCTTGCGCCATGATTTTCTTACTCCGTTACGCTGCCGCCGGCAGCTTCGATTGCAGCCTTGGCACCGGCCGTGGCAGCAATACCCTTCAGGGTGAACGCCTTGGTCACTTCGCCCTTGACGACGACCTTGGCCTTCTTTGCAGTGCTCGGGACCAGCTTGGCAGCACGCAGGGCGGCGAAATCGATCTCACCGGCCGGCAGCTTGTCCAGCGCGTACAGCAGCACTTCAGCGGTGTCCTTGGCGATCGGCGAACGGAAGCCGATCTTCGGCAGACGGCGCTGCATGGGGGTCTGGCCGCCTTCGAAGCCAGCCTTGATCTTGCCGCCACCCTTGCGGGCGAACGAACCCTTGTGGCCGCGGCCGGCAGTCTTGCCCAGGCCCGAGCCGATACCGCGGCCGACGCGGGTGCGCTCGGTGCGGGCGCCCGGTGCCGGGCTCAGTTCATTGAGACGCAGAGTCATGGTCGATTACTCCTCAACCTGGACGAGGTACTGAACCTTGTTGATCAGGCCGCGTACCTGCGGGCTGTCCTTCAGTTCACGCACATCGTTGAGCTTGTTCAGGCCCAGGGCACGCACCGACAGGCGGTGACGCGACTGGGTACCACGCAGGCCACGCACCAGGCGGACCTTCACAGTCTTGTTGGACTCATTAGCCATGGTTGAGTTCCTCCACCTTCTTGCCGCGCTTGGCCGCGATGCGAGCCGGCGACTGCGCAGCAGACAGGCCCTTCACGGTGGCACGCACCAGGTTGATCGGGTTGCGCGAACCGGTGGCCTTGGCCAGCACGTTCTTCACGCCAACGGCTTCCAGCACGGCGCGCATGGCACCGCCGGCGATCACGCCGGTACCTTCCGAAGCCGGCTGCATGAACACACGGGCTGCGCCGTGACCATCCTTGATGGTGTGCCACAGGGTGCCGTTGTTCAGGTCAACGCTGACCAGGTTCTTGCGGGCCTGTTCCATCGACTTCTGGATGGCGACCGGCACTTCGCGGGCCTTGCCATAACCGAAACCGACCTTGCCTTCGCCGTCGCCGACAACGGTCAGGGCGGTGAAGGTGAACTGGCGGCCACCCTTGACGGTCTTGCTGACGCGGTTGACCGCGACCAGCTTTTCGATCATGCCGTCGTCGATCTTCTCTTCGCGGTTACGGTCGCGATCGCGACCCCGCTGCTGACGCTCTTCTGCCATGTTGATTCCTTGGTTGTTTGGGTATGTACGGCTCGAGGCCGCTTATGGTTGTGGAGTGACGCGTTGTTCCGGTGGGCCACTGCAGAAGAGCGGCGCCGTCCAGCCTCGCTCAGGCTGGCGAGCAGGCAGGCAGGAGGCCATCGGCCCCCTGCCCTTGTCCCTTAGAACTGCAGGCCGGCTTCGCGGGCGGCTTCTGCCAGGGCCTTGATGCGGCCGTGGTAGCGGTAGCCCGAACGATCGAAGGCAACCTTCTCGACGCCGGCGGCCTTGGCGCGCTCGGCGACGATGCGGCCAACCTTGGCAGCGGCATCGGCGTTCTTGCCGTTCTTCAGGCCTTCCTTGACGTCGGTCTGGGTGGTGTTGGCGGCAGCCAGCACCTTCGAACCGTCAGCGGTGAAGACCTGGGCGTACAGGTGCTGGCCGGTGCGCAGCACCGACAGGCGGGCGACGCCGAGCTCACGGATGTGGGCGCGGGTCGACTTGGCGCGACGCAGGCGGGCGATGTTCTTGTTCATTTTGATTGTTCCTTGAAAGCTGAAGGATGGGCTTTTCCCTGAGGAGTCCGCACATGGATGTGCGGGCTCTTGCGAGGGACTCGCGCTTACGCCTTCTTGGCTTCCTTACGGATGATGACTTCGTCGGAGTACTTCACGCCCTTGCCCTTGTACGGCTCCGGCTTGCGGAACGCACGGATCTTGGCGGCGACTTCACCGACGACCTGCTTGTCAGCGCCCTGGACCAGGATCTCGGTCTGGGTCGGGGTGGTGATGGTGATGCCTTCCGGCGCCACGAACACGACCGGGTGCGAGAAGCCCAGCGACAGGCTCAGGTCCTTGCCCTGCATGGCAGCGCGGTAACCCACGCCAACCAGCTCCAGCTTGCGCTCGAAGCCTTCGGACACGCCCTTGACCATGTTGGACAGGATCGCACGCACGGTGCCGGTCAGTGCGACCAGATCGGCGTTCTCGGTGCTCAGGGTGGCAACGCCATTGTCGACGTTGATGGCAATGCCGGCCGGCTTGGCCAGCGACAGGGTGCCCTTCGGGCCCTTGGCGGTGACGCTGTCCGACTGGACGTTCAGTTCAACCTTACCCAGGGTGATCGGCTTCTTGGCTACGCGGGACATAGTTCTACTCCTTTCGCCTTAGGCCACGAAGCACAGGACTTCGCCGCCGACGCCCAGCTGGCGCGCCTGCGCATCAGTCATGATGCCCTTGGAGGTGGAAATGATGGAGATACCCAGGCCGTTCATGACCTTCGGCAGCTCGCTCTTGCCGCGGTACTGGCGCAGGCCCGAACGCGAGAAGCGCTTCAGGGTCGCGATGACCGGCTTGCCTTCGAAATACTTCAGCACGATTTCCAGCTCGGACTTGTTGTTTTCCAGCTGGGTCACGCGCAGGTCGGTGATGTAACCCTCGTCCTTCAGGACCTGGGCGATCGCAACCTTGATCTTGGACGACGGGGCTTTCACCGTCTGCTTGCCAACTGCGGCCGCATTCTTGATGCGGACCAGCAGGTCGGCGATGGGATCAGTCATGCTCATATGAGTACCTTTGAGTGCACCGATATCCGCTTTCGCGAAAATCTGTTGTCTCCTGGAAACGGGCCAGGTCCCTTGATGCAGCGGGCCAGGGCCCACTCCTACAACCCCGTCTGCACAGGGCAAGACGCGGGAGTATACGCCAAAAGAGCCCGACTTGCGTCGGGCTCTTTGGGTTTTTTCGCAGAAAGGAAGCTGAACAGCCCCCTCCCCCGGTTCAGCACCCCCGCAAGGAGGTGCTGATCGCAGGGCCGGCTGGGATTACCAGCTGGCCTTGCGCAGGCCCGGGACGTCGCCACGCATGGTGGCTTCGCGCAGCTTGTTGCGGCCGAGGCCGAACTTGCTGTACACGCCACGCGGACGACCCGACAGCTCGCAACGGTTGCGCTGACGGCTCGGCGACGAATCGCGCGGCAGCTTGGCCAGCTTGGTTGCGGCGTCGATCTTCTCTTCGTAGGTCGCGTCCACGGAGGACACGATCTTCTTCAGAGCCGCACGCTTCTCAGCGTACTTCTTGGCCAGCTTTTCCCGCTTGATGTCGCGGTTGACCATGGAGGTCTTTGCCATTTCGGTTTCCTCGACAGATCAGTTACGGAACGGGAACTTGAACGCTGCCAGCAGCGCCTTCGCTTCCGCGTCGGTCTTCGCAGTGGTGGTGATGGCGATATCCATACCGCGGATCGCGTCGACGGCGTCGAAGTCGATTTCCGGGAAGATGATCTGTTCCTTCACACCCATGTTGAAGTTGCCGCGGCCGTCGAAGGAACGACCGGAAACACCACGGAAGTCGCGCACGCGCGGCAGCGAGATGTTGATCAGGCGGTCCAGGAACTCGTACATCTTGTGCCGACGCAGCGTGGTCTTGCAGCCGATCGGCCAACCATCACGGATCTTGAACGACGCAACCGAGATACGCGACTTGGTGACAACCGGCTTCTGGCCGGAAATCTTGGTCATGTCCGCGACGGCGTTTTCCAGGATCTTCTTGTTGGTGGCAGCCTCGCCGACACCCATGTTCAGGGTGACCTTGACGAGCTTCGGTACTTCCATCGGATTGGTGTAGCCGAACTGCTTCATCAGCGCCGGCACCACTTCTTCCTTGTAGATCTTTTCGAGACGGGAAGTCATCTTCACATTCCTCAGGCGTCGAGCGCCTCACCGCTGGAGCGGAACACACGCAGTTTGCGTCCATCCTCCAGCACCTTGAAGCCAACGCGTTCGCCCTTGCCCGAAGCCGGGTTCAGCACGTTCACGTTGGAGATATGGATCGAAGCTTCGCGCTCGACCACGCCGCCGGCAACACCTGCCTGCGGGTTCGGCTTGGTGTGGCGCTTGACGATGTTCACGTTGGCGACGACCACACGGTCGCCGTCGACGCGGACGACTTCGCCCTGCTTGCCCTTGTCCTTGCCAGCGTTGACGACAACCTGGTCGCCCTTCTTGATACGGTTAGCCATGATTATCTCCTGTCGCTCACAGCACTTCGGGAGCGAGCGAGACGATCTTCATGAACTTCTCCGAACGAAGTTCACGGGTCACCGGCCCGAAGATACGGGTACCGATCGGCTCCTGCTTGTTGTTCAGCAGGACGGCAGCGTTGCCGTCGAAGCGGATCAGCGAACCGTCGGCGCGACGCACACCCTTGCGGGTACGCACCACGACGGCGTCATACACTTCACCCTTCTTGACCTTGCCGCGCGGAATCGCATCCTTCACGGTGACCTTGATGATGTCGCCGATGCCGGCGTAACGGCGCTTGGAACCACCCAGCACCTTGAAGCACATCACCTGCTTGGCACCCGAATTGTCCGCGACGTCAAGGTAGCTCTGCATCTGGATCATGATTCAGACTCCTTATTCAGCCGCACGCGTGATGACTTCCACCACGCGCCAGTTCTTGGTCTTGGACATCGGAGCAATCTCGGTCACGCGGACGACATCGCCTTCCTTGCAGGCGTTGTCGGCATCGTGGGCGTGCAGCTTGGTCGAGCGCTTGATGTACTTGCCGTACAGCGCGTGCTTGACCTGACGCTCAACCAGGACGGTAACCGTCTTGTCCATCTTGTTGCTGACGACACGGCCTTCGACCGTGCGCAGCGTCTTCTTTTCAGTATTGTCGCTCATAGCGGCCATCCTTACTTCGTGCTGCCGAGCAGGGTCTTGACGCGAGCAATCTCGCGACGGACCCGGCGAATGTCGTGGGTCTTCGGCAGCTGGCCGGTGACCTGCTGCATACGGACAGAGAACTGTTCCTTACGCAGGTCGATCAGGTGGGCCTTGAGTTCGTCAGCCGACTTTTCACGGAGAGTTTTGATATCCATCAGCGCACCGTACGGGTCACGAAAGTGGTGGTGACCGAGAGCTTGGCGGCGGCCAGGCGGAACGCCTCGCGAGCCACTTCCTCGGAAACACCCTCGATTTCATAGATCATGCGGCCGGGCTGGATCTGGGCCACCCAGTATTCCACGTTACCCTTACCCGAACCCATTCGAACTTCGATGGGCTTCTTGGTGATGGGCTTGTCGGGGAACACGCGGATCCACATCTTGCCGCCGCGCTTGACGTAGCGGCTGATCGAGCGGCGGGCCGCTTCGATCTGACGCGCGGTCAGCTGACCGTGTGCGGTTGCCTTCAGGCCGTATTCGCCGAAGCTGACAGCGTTGGCGCTCCAGCTCAGGCCATCGTTACGGCCCTTGTGTACCTTGCGGTACTTGGTTCGCTTGGGTTGCAACATTGTCGTTACCTCGCTTCACGGGCCGGGCGCTGACGGTCACCACGGTCGCCGCGATCGTGACGATCGTTGCGCGACGGGGTGTCGTCCTGCTTTTCCTGGCCAACCTGGGAGAAATCGAAGACCTCGCCCTTGTAGATCCAGACCTTGATGCCGATGATGCCGTAGGTCGTCTTGGCTTCAGCGAAGCCATAGTCGATGTCGGCACGCAGGGTGTGCAGCGGCACGCGGCCTTCGCGGTACCACTCCGAACGGGCGATTTCAGCACCGTTGAGGCGGCCACCAACGTTGACCTTGATGCCCAGGGCACCCAGGCGCATCGCGTTGCCGACCGAGCGCTTCATTGCACGGCGGAACATGATGCGACGCTCCAGCTGCTGGGCGATCGACTCGGCAACGAGCTGCGCGTCCAGTTCCGGCTTGCGCACTTCGGTGACGTTGATGTGCGCCGGGACGCCCATCATCTCGCTCACTTCCTTGCGCAGCTTCTCGATGTCCTCACCGCGCTTGCCGATCACCACGCCCGGACGGGCGGTGTGGATCGTCACGCGAGCGGTCTTGGCCGGACGCTCGATCAGGATCTTGCTGATGCCGGCCTGGGCCAGCTTCTTGCGCAGCATTTCGCGCACTTTCAGGTCGGCTGCCAGGTAACCGGCGAACTCGGCCTTGTTGGCGTACCACTTGGAGTTCCAGTCCTTGGAAATGCCGAGGCGGATACCAATCGGATGAACTTTATGACCCATGGTCTTTTCCTTATCCGCTTACTTGGCGGCGCCCACAACCACAGTGATGTGGCTGGTGCGCTTGAGGATGCGGGTACCGCGGCCTTTCGCCCGCGCCATGAAACGCTTCAGGGTCGGACCTTCATCAACCATGATGGTCTGAACCTTCAGCTCGTCGACGTCGGCGCCCTGGTTGTTCTCGGCGTTGGCAATTGCCGACTCCACCACCTTCTTGATCAGGTGGGCAGCCTTCTTGTCCGAGAACTTCAGCAGGTTGACCGCACGTTCGGCCGGCAGACCGCGCACCTGGTCAGCGACCAGACGAGCCTTCTGCGGGGAGATGCGCGCAGTGCGCAGGATGGCTTTCGCTTCCATTGTCATCTCTCCTTACTTGCCCGACTTCTTGTCACCACCGTGACCCTTGAAGGTCCGGGTGATGGCAAATTCGCCGAGCTTGTGGCCGACCATGTTCTCGTTGACGAGAACCGGGATGTGGTTCTTGCCGTTATGCACGGCAATGGTGATGCCTACCATGTCAGGCAGGATCATCGAACGGCGCGACCAGGTCTTGATCGGCTTCTTGCTGCCCGCAGCGGCCTCCACCTTCTTGACGAGGTGGTGATCGACGAACGGGCCCTTCTTGAGTGAACGTGCCATGGTCGATTAGCCCCTACGATCGCGGACGATGAACTGCTGAGTGCGCTTGTTATGGCGCGTCTTGTAACCCTTGGTCGGAACACCCCACGGGGTGACCGGATGCGGGTTACCCTGGCCGGCCTTGGCCTCACCACCACCGTGCGGGTGGTCAACCGGGTTCATGGCAGCACCACGAACGGTCGGGCGGACGCCGCGCCAACGCTTGGCACCGGCCTTGCCCAGCTTTTCCAGGCTGTGCTCGTCGTTGCCGACTTCGCCGATGGTGGCGCAGCACTCGACCGGAACCTTGCGCATTTCACCCGAGCGCAGGCGCAGGGTGGCGTAGATGCCTTCGCGAGCCACCAGCTGCACGGCCGCACCGGCGGCGCGAGCGATCTGAGCGCCCTTGCCCGGCTTCAGCTCGATGCAGTGGATGGTGGTGCCGACCGGGATGTTGCGCAGCGGCAGGGTGTTGCCGGCCTTGATCGGGGCATCCGAACCAGCGATCACCTGATCACCGGCCTTCAGGCCCTTCGGGGCGATGATGTAGCGACGCTCACCATCGACGTAGCACAGCAGGGCGATGTGGGCGGTGCGGTTCGGATCGTATTCGATGCGTTCCACGCGCGCCGGGATGCCCAGCTTGTTGCGCTTGAAGTCGATGATGCGGTAGTGCTGCTTGGCACCACCACCGACGTGACGCACGGTGATGCGGCCGTGGTGGTTGCGGCCACCCGAGCGGCTCTGCGACTCGACCAGTGCGGCGTGCGGAGCACCCTTGTGCAGGTCGGGCGTAACCACGCGCACGGCCGAACGGCGGCCGGGGGAAGTGGGCTTGAATTTCATCAATGGCATGGGATGTACCTCAGGCCTTGGCCGTTACATCGATCGACTGGCCGTCGGCCAGGCGAACGTACGCCTTGCGCCAATCGCCGCGGCGGCCAGCACGGTTACGGAAGGACTTGTTCTTGCCCTTGACGTTGACCACGTTGACGGCTTCGACCTTGACGTCGAACAGCTGCTCAACCGCGGCCTTTACATCGGCCTTGGTGGCTTCGTTCGAAACTTCGAAGACATACTGGTTGGAGAGTTCCTGCAGGCGCGCGGTCTTTTCGGAGACACGCGGGGCACGCAGCACGCTGAAGATTTTTTCGTTGCTGTTCATGCCAGCCACTCCTCGACCTTCTTGACCGCGTCAGCGGTGATGACGACCGTGTCGGCACCCACCAGCGAGACCGGATCCAGGCCCTGGACGTCACGCACCTGCACGTACGGCAGATTGCGGGCGGACAGGTACAGGTGCTCGGACGCTTCTTCGGTGACGATCAGCGGGCGCTTGCCCACTTCCAGGCCGGCCAGCTTGGCGACCAGACCCTTCGTGTTGGTCGCTTCGACGTCGAAGGACTCCACGATGGTCAGGCGGCCCTGACGGTTCAGCTCGGACAGGATCGCGCACATGGCGGCACGGTACTGCTTACGATTGACCTTCTGCTCGAAGCTGCGCGGCTTGGCCGCGAAGGTGACACCGCCGCCGACGAAGATCGGAGCCGTCAGTGCGCCATGACGCGCGCCGCCGCCCTTCTGCTTCTTCGACTTCTTGGTGGTACCAGCCACTTCGGAGCGAGTCTTCTGTGCCTTGGTGCCGGCGCGACCGGCGTTGCGGTAGGCAACGACGACCTGGTGGACCAGATCTTCGCTGAAATCGCGACCGAACACGGCGTCGGAGACCGAGACCTTGTTGTTGCTACCCGTGATAACGAGTTCCATCGTCATCTCTCCTTATGCCTTGCTCGCCGGACGGACGATCACATCGCCACCCGCCGCGCCCGGAACGGCGCCGCGAACGGCGATCAGACCGCGCTCGACGTCGACCTTGACCACTTCCAGGTTCTGGGTGCTCTGCTGCACCGCGCCCATGTGGCCCGACATCTTCTTGCCCGGGAAAACGCGACCCGGGGTCTGGCGCTGACCCAGCGAACCCGGCGCGCGATGCGACAGCGAGTTACCGTGGGTTGCATCGCCCATACGGAAGTTGTGGCGCTTGATGGTGCCCTGGAAGCCCTTACCCTTGGTGACACCCTGGACGTCGACGATCTGGCCGACTTCGAAGATGTCCGCCTTGACTTCGCCGCCAACGGCGAAATCGCCGAGCTGCGCGTCTTCAACGCGGAATTCCCACAGGCCACGACCCGCTTCCACCTTCGCCTTGGCGAAGTGGCCGGCTTCCGGCTTGTTGACCAGGGCAGCGCGACGCGCGCCGACGGTCACCTGCACGGCGCTGTAGCCGTCGGTTTCGACGGTCTTGATCTGCGCGATGCGGTTCGGGGTTGCTTCGATCAGGGTCACCGGGATGGAACGGCCATCTTCGGTGAACACGCGGCTCATGCCGGCCTTGCGGCCCACGAAGCCCAACGAATACTTCTTCGTCATGGTCGTAGTCCTCAGGTCAGCTTGATCTGAACGTCGACGCCGGCAGCCAGTTCGAGCTTCATCAGCGCGTCCACGGTCTTGTCATTCGGGTCAACGATATCGAGCACGCGCTTGTGCGTGCGGGTCTCGTACTGGTCACGCGCGTCCTTGTCGACGTGCGGGGAGACGAGAACGGTGTAACGCTCGATCTTGGTCGGCAGCGGGATCGGGCCACGCACTTGCGCGCCGGTCCGCTTTGCCGTTTCAACGATCTCGCTGGCCGAACGGTCGATCAGACGATGATCGAACGCTTTCAGCCGGATCCGGATCTTTTGGTCCGCCATGGCGGTAGGTTCCTTCGTTAAAAGAGCGACAGACAAAGCCTCTGGGTTGCTTTGCCCCATGAAATTCCTGAATACGGACGGCCCGCAGTCCTGCAGGCCGACAAGGTCACTCCATGGACCTCAAAAACGTAGGCAGACCAGTTTCCCGGCCTGCCCAGACGTAGAAGCATAATGGCACGCAAGGCAGCTGTCAACAGTCGCCTGTTGACGCCGCCTGAATGGCATTGACCCTTCCTGGTCCGGGGAACACAAGGCACGTCCTGTGCCTGCTTTCCCATTTGATACGCCCCGATGCCCTACCCAGGCAACATCGGGGCGCAGATACTACCAGA